>QHXD01000269.1 GCA_003223895.1 Acidobacteriota bacterium | reverse complement strand
CGTGATCAATTCTTACGGCACGTTCAAGCTGTCGATGGGCCCGGGCAAGCTCTTCGCGCGCAACAGTTCGGGATGGCTGGCGCGCGTGCTGGTGGATTGGCAAACCAGCTGGATCGTGAACCTGTCCTCCGGAGGTCCGGCGACTCTGACGGCACAGAACATGCTCTATGGCCGCGGAGTTCCGGATCAGGTGCAGCCCTTCGACTTCAAATCGGCCAGTAAAGTCCGGTGGGGTTTCTTTCCGAGCGCGACGGGACAAGTCAATGGCAGCTACTTCGACCCGGGTTCTTTCAAGAACGTCAGGGATCCACAATGCGCGGCAGTCGCCGGAAACATCCAGAGCTTGTGCACGCTGCAGGCAGTGGCGGATGCCAAAGGCGGGCAGGTCGTCCTTCAGAATCCTGCGCCGGGAACGCGAGGCAATGTCGGGCTGAACACTTTGGAATATGCGGGAACCTGGCGCGTCGACATGGCCCTCGCCAAGCGGTTCCGGATCCGGGAAAACCTTAGAGGAACGATCCGTATGGATGCGAAAAACGTGTTCAACCATCCACAGCCAGGTGTGTATGGCGTTGGATTCGGTTCGTCACCGCTGGTGGGCGGCAGCATTCTGAACATCAATAGCACCGATCCGTTCGGCTTGATACCGACGAAAGGCGCTTCTATTCCGAATTCACCGGATTTCCAGGATGCACGGCAGTTCGAGCTGAAGCTGAGGCTGGATTTCTAGCTGGGGATAAAGAAGCCGAGGAAGCCAGAAGCCAGAAGCCAGAAGACCGGATAGCGCGGGATTCCATTCTGGCTTCTGGCTTCTTGGCTTCTGGCTTCTTGTGTCTTTGGCATCGGATTTGCTTCAGGGTAACGTGTGGGGGGTTACCCGTGCGTCTGATTTCAGGACCTTTAGAGCGTTTCCTATCTGTTTTCGCCTCTGTCCGCCGAGGGGAAGGACTGACAGCCTCCCTGCTCATGGTCAACGTGTTCATCCTCATGACGGCCTATTACATTATTAAACCCGTTCGAGAAGCGTTGATCCTCGCCGGCGCCGGCGCCGAAATAAAAAGTTACGCGGGGGCGGTGCAGGCGATGCTGTTCCTGTTGATCGTTCCCATGTACAGCGCTCTCGCCGGCCGCGTTAATCGCATCCGGTTGATCAACGGCGTTACTGCATTCTTCATATCGAACCTTGTGTTGTTTTATCTCCTCGGGCGTTTCAGCTTTCATATCGGTACCGCGTTCTTCCTGTGGGTTGGACTTTTCAATGTGATGCTGACTGCCCAGTTCTGGGCCTTTGCGAACGACATTTACACGCAGGAACAGGGAAAGCGGCTCTTTGCAATTGTTGGAATCGGCAGCTCGCTGGGTGCGATATTTGGCGCCGAAGTGGCCGGCTGGCTTTTCGAACCAGTCGGGCCTTATTCAATGATGTTGCTGGCTGCGGCGCTTCTTGCCGTTTGCATGGTTTTCACGAACCTGGTCCATCGCCGGGAAGGGAGCGGGGCAAAGTCGCCGGTGGTACAGCAACCCCTACAAAGCGGCGGCGCCTTCAAGCTGGTATTCAAGCATCGCTACCTTCTCATGATTGCGATTCTCGTGCTGCTTTCCAACCTGGTGAACACGACCGGCGAGTTTATTCTTGGAAAGACCGTTTCAGAGCATGCGAAAGCGGTCGTGAGTGCGGCAGGTGGCAACGCGGAGACCTATATTGGCGAGTTTTATGCCGGCTTTTTCTTTTGGGTAAATGTGTTGAGTGCCGGACTGCAAATGTTCGCGGTGTCGCGCATCATGAAATATCTGGGCATTGGTCCCGCTCTCTTTTTCCTTCCTGTTATCGCCCTCGGCAGCTACAGCCTGCTGGCGTTCGCACCGTTATTGAGCCTGATCCGCGTCGCAAAGATCGCGGAGAACAGCACGGACTATTCGATTCAAAACACCGCCCGTCATGCCTTGTTCCTGCGCACAAGCAGAGAAGCAAAGTACAAGGCAAAATCCGCCATCGACAGTTTCTTCTGGCGTGCCGGCGACGCTCTTTCCGCGCTGCTGGTATTTGTCGGAACCGCACTCGCATTCGATATGCGGCGATTTGCGATGGTGAACGCGCTGCTGGTTCTGGTCTGGCTGGGCGTGGCTTTTGCGATTGCGCGGCTGCGCAAGGAACAAGCCGCTCGACCGGAGATGCGCATCGCCGCATAAGAGTTTATGAGTTCGCCACGCAGCTTCATCGAGCGCATTTTCGACGTCCGCCAGCGGGAAGTCGAGCGCGTTGTGCTGGCGTCCACCTATCTGCTGTTGATCATCACTTCCTACACCACCGTCAAAGCCGTGCGCGACTCGCTGTTCGTCACGAACATCGGTCCTTCTCAGCTGCCCTACATGTATTTGCTGATTGCCGTCGCGATGGGGCTGGTTTCCTATGTCTACTCGAGGCTGGTGAATCGCATTGGATTGTACCGTCTGATTCGCGCCACTTCGCTCTTCGCGATTTCGCACCTCGTCGTTTTCTGGTTTGTCTTCAAAAGCGAATCGTCGATCTGGTTTTATGCTCTTTATGTCTGGGCGAGCTTGTTCGGCTCCATTACCGCTTCGCAATTCTGGCTCCTGTCAAGCCACGTGTTCAACCCGAGAGAAGCCAGGCGCGTATTTGCATGGATTGGAGTGGGAGGCATTCTCGGTGGGATTCTTGGCGGCGGCTTGACCAGCATCGTGGCGCGATGGTTCGGGACGGAATCGCTGATCCTGATTGCCGCGATCACGATGGCTTTGACCCTTGCGCTCCTCGAACGAATTAAGTCTTTCGCGCCTGCGGAAGCCGGCATTCCACATGAGGAGGCTCGCAAACCCGCCGAAAGCGAAGGCGGCACGGTAAGAATGTTGAGGGAGGTCCGGCGGTCCCGGCATTTGTTTTTGATGGTCATCCTGTTGACTGTTGGGGTGATTGTCGAAGCTTTCGTCGATTACGAATACAAGTTCGTCGCGAAACACTCGTTTACCTCCAAGGACCACCTCACCGCTTTCTTTGGAACGGTTTCCTTTTACATCGGTCTGTTCTCGCTTCTTTTTCAGATGCTTCTGACCTCCCGCATCCTGAAGCGCTTCGGAGTCGGATGGGCAATCGTGCTTTTGCCCTCGGGGCTTCTGGCGGCATCAGTGACGTTGGCTTTAAAGCCGGTGTTGTGGGCTGCGGCGCTGTTGCAACTGATCGATGGCGGCTTCAGCTATTCCATTCATCGAGCAGGAACGGAGCTGCTGTATCTGCCCATACCGCCTCAAACACGAAATGCCGTGAAAGGTTTCATCGACATGTTCGTGGATCGTTTCGGCCGCGCCCTGGGAGGAGTAATATTGCTGTTCCTGACAGCGGTTCTGGCGCTTTCGGTATCCTCGCTGAGCATGGTGGCGTGCGGCCTGCTCATTGCGTGGATCGCAGTGACGGTCGCCGTCAAGCGCGAGTATCTGCACTCATTTCGGCGCGCGCTCAAAAAGAAGGCGATCGAGCCGGAAGCTCTTCAGGTTCGTGTGCTGGACAACGCGACTTTCAAAACCCTGGTCACTGCGCTTTCCAGCAACGACGAACGCCAGATCCTGTATGCAAT
This sequence comes from Acidobacteriota bacterium, assembly GCA_003223895.1. Classification (GTDB taxonomy): domain Bacteria; phylum Acidobacteriota; class Terriglobia; order 20CM-2-55-15; family 20CM-2-55-15; genus 20CM-2-55-15. The sequence goes on along the minus strand of QHXD01000269.1, from coordinate 1,640 downwards.
GGATCTTCTAAGCAACACACCTCCCGACCGCTGGCGCCAGCATATTCAGATGCTGATTCAGCACCCGTCCAGCGCTGTCCGCGCGCGGACGATCGCGTTGCTCACGGAATGGAACGATGCTTCCATAACGAGAGAAGAGTTCATTCACCACCCCGACTATCAGACGGCCCGGATCGCCACTGCCAGTGTCTTGAGCCTGCGCTGGAACGGATCCCTGCGAGCATGCGAGCTGCTGACCGAGCTTATGAACGACCCTTCGCCTGAAGTGTCCCGGCAGGCTATTCGAACGGCCGGAATCGTCGAAATTGAAGATGCGATACCGTTGTTGATCCAAAAACTGGCGGACAAGAGACTGAGGCCCGAAGCACGAGAGGCTTTACTGAAATTTGGTGATAGAGTGATTCCTGAGCTTGTGCGGCGGCTTTCTGCTCATGATGAGCCGGTCTCAGTCCGAATACGCATCCCCAAGGCGCTCGCATTTACTGGGAGGCAGCATGCAGCCGACGCCTTGCTGGACAGCCTTCATCGCTTCGATTATCACCTCGACTTTGCGTTGATGAAGGCCCTGAATCGTATGCGCCAGAACTGGCCCGCGATTGCAATCAATGAAGACCGTGTGTCCGGGGCGATAAATAAGGAGCGTGAAGATTACGCCCGGCTACGCTCTATGCTCGTCTGGCTTCAGCTCAATGTGGCCGGTGACAGGGCATCTTCGCTCTTGACCAGGGCTCTGCGGGAGCGACAGGATCAAAGGCTTGAGCGAGTATTCCGGCTGGTTGCGTTGATCTATCCTCCTCACGACATTTATTCCATTTATTACGACTGCAAGGTCAAACCGGCGCTCCGGGCGAGTGCAGTGGAATTTCTCGATAACCTGCTCACAGCCGATCTCCAGAGCACAGTCGTTCCCTTGCTGGAGGATTCATTTGATCCCGAAACTGCGGCAGGAGGGCCGGAGCCGATTCAGTTCATTTCGACAGACGCTGTTCTCGAAATATTGATCGCCGGCAGCGATCCGTGGCTGAAAGAAATCGCAATGCATCTCGCGGGGCGTTACGCGGCGCCTGAACCTGCACCCATGCCAGGGAGAAATGTTGGATGACGCGGAGCGAACCGGGCACGCTGTCGCCGGTGGATAAGGTTCTTTGTCTGCAGCATGTCGACGTTTTCAAGTATGCGACGACGGAGATGCTGGCATATATCAGTTCCATCGCCAGCGAGGTCCGGGTCACAAGGAACGAGGTCATTTTTCGCGAAGGTGACGTCTCCTATGCGATGTACGTCGTCGTGAAAGGCCGGGTGCGTCTGGACAAGGAAGACAGGGAAGTCATGACGGTGGGCGACTGCCAGAGCTTCGGTACGTGGGCTTTATTCGACAACCAGCCGCGGCTGATGACCGCCACGGCTGTCGAAGACTTGCATCTTTTGAAGATCCGCAGCGAGGATTTCTACGACCTGCTCGCCGATCACGACGAAATCACTCCAGCGATGTTCAAAGCTGTTATCGAAAGAGTGAAAAGCCTCGTTACGGACTAGAAACTCCCCTCCTAACTTAGGAGGGGAGCCTTAAAAGGAGTGCCGCATATGCCAGACAATCGTACAACTCCAACGATCCTGCTTGTCGATGATGACGAAATGGT
>QHXD01000268.1:4542-8648 GCA_003223895.1 Acidobacteriota bacterium | reverse complement strand
AAGGTCCGCTCCTGATTAGCGATATCTCATCCAGAGAACGCATCCCGAAGAAGTTTCTAGTACATAAACTCGATCGGCCGACTAGAGTAATCCCCGGTAATCATATTAAGGACAAGCTGATGCAGCACACGATTTGGCGGATGTTTCAGGTTGTAATAATGGCAGCGGCGGTTTCCGGCCTGGTTCTGGCACAGACCGGAACGAGTTCAATCACAGGCTCTGTTACAGATTTGACAGGCGCGGCGCTGCCAGGAGTAGAGATTACGGTGGCAAACCAGGAAACCGGCGCCCGTTTTCAAACCTTGACCAACGAGACCGGTGCGTATCGGGTCGCCTCCCTTCCTCCGGGAATCTACAGGATTGAGGCGGAACTGGCGGGTTTCGACCGTCTCTCCCGCGGTCCGATTACGCTTCAAGTCAGCCAGACGGTCGCGATCGACCTGATGCTCCAGGTCGGCCAGATCGGCACAACGGTCGACGTCACGGAATCGGCTCCTTTAATAGAGTCTCAATCTTCCGACATCGGTCAGGCCGTCACGCGCCGGATGCTGGCAGCGCTGCCGTTGCCCAACCGGGCTGCCTCTTCCCTGGCCGCATTGGCGCCCGGCGTGGTCATGATCGATACCGGAACGGGAACGGCGGAGAACTATCCAGTATTCTCCGTAGCCGGTGGCCGAGCCCGCAACCAGACGTTTGTCCTGGACGGCGGTAACGCTACCAACGCGGTCGGCTTGACGCGTCCGCAGCAGTTGACGAGTCTGCCGGTGGATGCGATGCAGGAGTTCAAGGTCATCGCAAACAACTATTCGGCAGAGTTTGGACATTCCACCGGCGGAGTTGTGACTATGTCCACTCGCTCAGGCACCAATGAATTTCATGGCAGCATTTTCGAATCGTTGCGCAACGACGCACTCGATGCGCGGAATTTCTTCGCTGCGAAGAAGTCGCCGATCCGGCTCAATCAGTTTGGCGGCGCGTTAGGCGGACCGATCCGCAAAGACAGGACGCACTTCTTCGCTACATGGGAACAGACCCGGCAGAAGACCAGCGACACGGTCACCTCGACCGTGCCGACGCTCGCCAATCGCGCCGGCGATTTCTCCGGCCTGCGGGACAGTGCCGGCCAGCGCGTGATCATTTACGATCCGGCAACAACGGTTGGCCGCGATCGCATTGCTTTTCCGGGCAACAGAATCCCGCAGGACCGCATCGACCCGGTTGCCCGGGCCATTTTGAATTACTACCCGCTTCCGAATCGTCAGGGAACGGCTACCAATGCGAGCAACTATGTCGGGAACAGCACCGGTGTGTTGAACCGCAACATCGTGGTGGGGCGACTGGATCATCAGATCCGTCCGAGCGACCTGGTGACCGCCCGCTACTACATCAACGACAGCGGAACAAGTGCTACCGGTACATATGGAATTCCGGTGGCGGATCCCCTCGCCGACATTACCGACGTTCGCGTACAAAGCCTGCTCGGCGCCTACACCCATGTGTTCAGCAACAGCGTGGTGAATGAACTGCGCTACACCTACCTGCGACGCAAGTTCATCGACAAGCGGCCGGGCTACAAAGAAAACCTCGCTGCCGGTATCGGCCTGACCGGCGTCAGCGACGCGGCGTTTCCCGCTTTCACAATTCCCGGCTATGCGACTCTTGGAAATCCCACCGCAGTGTTTCGCTTCCAGACGCCGATCGCCGATCAGCAGGTGCTGGATGCCGTCACCTGGACCAGAGGAAAACACGCGCTCAGATTCGGCGCTGAATTTCGCGCCGGCGCCAATGACGAAATTCGCGATCGCGGCTCCGCGGGTAACTTCACCATGACACCGCTCATCACGAGCCTGCCGGGAGTGGCCAATACCGGCAACGCGCTGGCAAGTTTTCTACTTGGCGAAGTGAATGCGGCAAGCGTTCAGATATCGGACAAGATTCCATCGCGAGCCTCCTACTGGGCCTTCTACGCGCAGGATGACTGGCGCGTGACGAACAACCTGACTCTTAATTACGGTTTGAGATGGGAGGCGGAGTTGCCGCGCCGCGTCGTGGGAAACAAGATGAATTCCTTCGATCCTCTGGCCATCAATCCGGTCTCAGGTACGCCGGGAGTGGTCACGTTCGCCGGCGTGAATGGGATGCCGGAACGAGCGTTTGCAACGGACACGAACAATTTCGGACCTCGATTCGGCTTCGCCTACCGCCTGCCCGGCCATGGGGACACCCTGGTTCGTGGCGGCGCCGGAATGTTCTACGGTCAGACTGTAAGCAATACCATCGGCGACACCGCTTCACTGGGCTTCTCGACGACCGCGAACTATGTCGTCTCCCAGGCAGACCTGCAGAGCGTGTTCCGCCTGCGTGACGGATTTCCGGCTGTGACGCGCCCGGCGCTCACGCCCGGCTTTGGCGCAGTGCCGGCCGGGCAGAGACCGAACACTTCCGTGAGCTTCTTTAATCCGAAGCAGGTTGCTCCCACGTCGTACCAGTTCAACCTCGACATCCAGCGTGAAATTACAACCAATGTCCTGCTCGAGGCCGGTTACATGGGCAACGTGAGCCATCATCTAACGGCGAATGACCTCAGCCTCAACCAGGTGGCGCCCGAACTCATGGGACCCGGCGATGCGCAGCCGCGCCGGCCGTTTCCGCAATTCAGCAACGTGACGTGGATCAATCCGTCGGTCGGCAATTCGACGTATCACGGAGGATTCATCCGCGGCGAGAAGCGCTTCAGCGGCAGTTTTTCCTTCCTGGCGCACTACACGTTCTCGAAGTTTATCGATGATGTGGAATCTTCCAACGAGTACGGCGCGACCGGCAGCTACATGGATGCCTACAATCGGAAGCTCGATAAGGCTCTGAGCGGCAGTGATGTGCCGCATCACGTCGTGCTGACACTTCTCTACGAGATTCGTGCGTTCAAGGGACACCAGACGTTGAACGCCGTGCTCGGCGGATGGAAGCTCGGCTTGCTCGAAACTTACATGTCGGGCGGACCGTTTACGGTGATCACGACCGCCAATGCCACGAACGCCTTCCCGGCCGGAGCGCTTCGGCCGAATCTGTTGCGGGATGCGTCGCTGCCTTCGAGTGAGCGAACTGTCACTCGCTGGTTCGACACGACGGCATTTTCAGCGCCCGCTCCATTCACATTCGGCAACTCACCGCGATCGGTCCTGCGAGGAGCGCCTCTCGTGACCACGGACGTCACTCTGGAAAAATCGTTTACCCTGACCGAACGCGTAAAGTTCGATCTCCGCGGCGAGTTTTACAATCTGCTGAATAACGCCAACTTCAACGTCCCCGGATTCACGTATGGCGCGGCCGATTTCGGCGTGGTCACAAGCGCGAGACCGGGACGAACGGCGCAACTCGCCGCGCGTCTGGCCTTCTAGGAACCGTCGAGACGATTTGTTGTTTCCCGTTCGTCGAGTATTCGTCCGTCTCAGAGCTTGACGTCTTCAGGCAGCTTTGCAATAGTGACCTCACCAGTTTCTCGCATCACGTTTTTCCCGCAAAGATTTGTGTAATTGGCACGCAGTACGGCAGTGCGATTTCCATCTGACTTCACGGTTGGAGGCTAGCGTGACGACTTGTCAACGACACAAGCTCGGAAGTCGCGAGCGCAGAATTAACTTTTACATCACTCGAGCTGCATTCCTGTTGGCGATGCTCCAATTCTGGTCTTCCTCCACTTTGCTGGCCCAGTCCTTCACCTCTGGAACAACAGCAGTAAAGTTCGGCACCCACGAAATTGTTCTGGTGGGGAATGGATCTGTGGCGAACCCCTTCGATACATCGGCCACTGTAACCTTCACGCCACCATCGGGGAGTGCAAATTCTGTAACAGTGCGCGCATTCTACGATGGTGGAAATACGTGGCGCGCTCGAGTGTATGTGACCGAGGCGGGGTTGTGGAACTGGACATCGAGTTCCGCCATGGACTTGCTGCTCAATGGGGGATCGGGCAGCTTCACGGCCGTGAATTCCAACCTTCCTGGAATTCTAAAAAAAGATGCCCTGAACGCAAGAGCATGGAGAACGGATTCCGGGAAATGGTTTGTACCGATCAGTGACGCTGCGTGGATGTTGTTTGGCAGCCA
>QHXD01000268.1:0-4473 GCA_003223895.1 Acidobacteriota bacterium | reverse complement strand
GCAGGCCCTGTTAATGGAAACAACGATCCGTGGCAGTCAACACCGAGTCTCGATTTCACTCGCTACGACCTTTCCAAATTTCAGACCGCAGAGAGCCGCTTGATATGGATTCTTAACAATTATCCAGACTTGTTTGTGCAATCCGTGCTCCTGGGAACGGATCAGCAGTTTTCGTGGTCAGCGTATTCACAATCTGTCCGCAATAACACAATGGACTACATGATTGCCCGGTGGTCCGCCTTTCCGAATCTTTACTGGGTTATTAGTAAGGACCAGGATGCGTCACTTAATGCCACGCTGAATTTTAACAGGGAGGTCGGGCATTACTTTGAAGACCACGAACCGTGGCAGCATCTTCTGTCCACCGAATTTCATAAGGCGCAAGGATTTCCTTTGACGGCTCCTGACGATCTCACCTGGCTGGATTACGTCAGTATCCAGGATCCTGATGGACCTGGCGCAACACAGATTCAGAAATTCAATCTTCAAAGTGTACCCGTCCAAATCGAGCTTGGAGAAGATATCTACGAAGAGTCTTCGAGGACGTATTCAGATCCTCGCTTTTATTTTCGCTGGGGCGAGTGGTCGTGGATCCTGTCTGGAGGAGCATACAACTATGGAGGCCGATGGGAGACGATTCACCCCTATTCTCAAACGGGACGAACTGATCTTCGCTATGTGGACTCGTCATCCGGCATTAATTGGACCGGTCAACAACTTCGAGGTCTTGATTCCAACGCATATGTCTGGCCTTACTTTCAAAGCCGAAACATTGATCTCAGCCTGTTTCAACCGAACGACAGCCTGGTAACAGCATGGGCCATGCTGCCAGGAGATACCTGGCGCCCGAAGTTGGCGCGGCGCGGCAACGAGGAATTTCTTGTTTACGATCCGAACGCTTTTTCGGAAGGCGCAGCGGCAGATGTCGATCAGACGCGGATCGCGAGTATGACAATGGACCTTACGTCGGTGTCCGGTAACTTTGTGGTTGAATGGTACCGGCCGTATGACGGTGTCGCGCAGAATGGTGGAACCGCGCAGGGAGGCGGATCACTCACTTTTGTTGCCCCCTGGCAGGGATATGATGTTGTTTTACGAATCGTGAAGAGTAATCCCGATGTTTCACCACCGACTATCTCGATAACAAGTCCCACAAACAATTCAACCGTATCCGACACGATAACGATAACTGCGAGTGCGTCAGACAACATCGGAGTTGCGGGCGTTCAATTTCAGTTGGACGGAGTGAACTATGGCATGGAGGATATAACCGTTCCGTATTCAATTCCCTGGGATACCAAAACTGCAATTGACGGATCCTCGCACACGATAACTGCGACTGCCCGAGATGCAGCAGGCAATACCGCAACGGCTTCTCCGGTGTCCGTCATTGTAAGTAATCCGGACAGGACGCCACCGGCGGCGCCTGCCAATCTGGTTGCGACAATAATCAGCACGAGCCAGGTCAATCTGAGCTGGACAGCTTCGACAGACAACATCGCAGTGACCGGTTACCGCGTGGAGCGCTGCCAGGGCAGCGGATGCACTAACTTTGCAGAAATCGCCGCGCCAACTCAGACCAGTTACGGCGATCAAGCCGTTGTCGCGGGAAGCTACAATTATCGTGTGAGAGCGGCGGATGCTGCAGGAAATCTCTCTGGATATTCCAGTATCGTCAATGCGCTGACAGCCTCAGGACTGTCGTATGGCCTCGAATGGCCAGGCGACGGCGCCGTGCGCCGCATGCTGTACTGGCACAATCCGTTCCCTATTTACGATGCCACGTACATTTTCAAAGTCTACCCACGTAAGAAGACCACTGGGACGTCCCGTTACTACACGACGTTCTTCTGGGGCAACGACGGGCGATTCGACTGGGATAGCGGCGGCAGTCCCAATACCTACTACGGCGCGCATCCATATCCGATTCCTCCTCCCACCGGACCTGGTCAGTGGGAGATTTCGGTCAATAGCAACGATTATGTCACCGGCACCGAGGTCCAGTGGGACCGCTGGTACACTCAGGCCTTCCGCGCCTGGCGTGAGTCGCCTTCAATCACCCATCACGAGTTCTACTGGGACTGGCCGGACACGAGCAAGGTCATTACGCAGACAGTTGTCGATCCGCAGTGGGCGAACAAAAACCCACCCACACCGGCGATTGTGATGGGGCAAGCGCCGGATTACAACGGAGCCTCGTGGGGCGGGTATCCGGGGTGGGAAGAATTCAACGGCATCATCCGCGGCATCCAGATCTACTCCGGGTTGCTCTCGATGGCCGACATTCAATCCGAGATTACCGCTCCGAAGTCCACGCAGGCTGGCCAGAACCTGATGTGGTATCTCAATCTCAATCCGCGGCCTAATGATGTGACCGACAAGAAAGTTACGGGCATCCTGCATAACCCATCATGGAGCGGTACGACAGCTTTGGAGTGGGCTGATCAGGCACCTCCCCCCGACACCACAGCTCCCTCAACCCCCACCAACCTTACCGCTACTGCCGTATCTTCCAGTCAAATTAACCTTGGCTGGACTGCTTCCACAGACAATGTGGGTGTCACCACGTACATAGTCGAGCGATGCCAGGGAACCAACTGTACAACTTTCAATCAGATTGCGACTCCAGGAGGCATTTTCTACAACGACGCCAGTCTCGCCCCCGCAACAAGCTATAGCTACCGCGTGCGTGCGAAAGACGCAGCCGGAAATCTCAGCGGCAATTCCAATGTAGCCACGGCGACGACCAACGCGGCGCCACCGCCCGACACGACTCCGCCGACAGCGCCATCGAACCTGGTGGCAATAGCAATCAACACGAGTCAGATCAATTTGAGCTGGACGAGTTCGACGGATAACGTTGGTGTGACGACATACCTGCTGGAGCGGTGTCAGGGGACCGCGTGCTCGAATTTCGCTCAGATTGCAACTCCGACCGGTGCGTCATACAACGATACCGGTCTCGCCGCGGGTGCCAGTTACAGCTACCGCGTGCGTGCCGCAGACGCGGCGGGAAATCTCAGCGGCTATTCCAGTGTAACCAATGCCACGACTAAGACCCTGGCTGCAGCTTTTGCGTTCGATGAAGGGACGGGCCTGACGACAGCCGATGTTTCCGGTAACGGCATGTCCGGGACTCTCACCAACGGTCCTGTATGGATGCCGGGCAAGAACGGCAATGCTCTTTCCTTTGACGGCGTCGACGACAAAGTCTCGCTACCGAGCACGCTGGATATTGCAGCATTGCCGTTCACGGTTGAGGCCTGGGTCAGGCCGGCCAATTTTTCGATCCGGCACGTGATCTTCAGCAAGCGTAACAGTTTCTCTGCCAGTGGCATGCGCTTTGATTGGGCTTTGCAAAGTTCAACCGGCAGGGTGCTCATCAGAACATCTGCGTCGACCGTTACGTTCACCTATGCACCCCCCCTGAATACGTGGACACACGTCGCGGCAGTCGCCGACTCCACTGGAACCAAACTTTACGCGAACGGTGTTCTGCAGCAAACGCTTGGCGTTGTCACACTCGGTACGGGCGCGGCTGCTGCGGCCAATATCGGGCGAACCGGCGATAATGCCGATCCTTTTGCCGGCTTACTCGACGATCTACGATTGTACAAACGGGCTCTCTCGGACGTAGAGATTCAGAGCGATATGAATACACCGGTTGGAAGTATTCCCGACGGCGATCCTCCCGGTGTGCCGGCCGGACTAAATGCGTCAGCAGTCAGCGCCAGCCAGATCAATCTATCCTGGACAGCGTCGACCGACAATGTCGGTGTCACTGGATATAGGATCGAACGGTGCGACGGTATGGGCTGCACCAACTTCGCTCAGATTGGAACTTCCACCTCGACTTTGTATTCCGATACGGGACTGGCGGCAGGTGCGAGCTATAGCTACCGCATCCGCGCGACCGACGCCGCTGCAAATGTCAGCGGGTATTCGAATACAGCATCAGCCGTGACAAATCCTCCGCCCCCCGCAAACTTCACAGCGGCGGCATCCGGCGGGACTCAGATCAACTTGACGTGGACAGCGTCGGCCAGCGTCATCGGTATCCTGAACTACCAGGTCGAGCGCTGCCTGGGCGCCGGCTGCAGCACCTTCGCACAAATTGCGACTCCGGCGGCAACGAGCTACGCGGATACCGGTCTGACGCCGGCGACCGCTTATTCCTATCGTGTACGCGCCGTTGACACAAACAATACGCTGAGCGGTTACTCGAGCACGGCCAGCGCGACCACGGCAGATACAATACCACCAGGGCCTCCCTCCAACCTGGCAGCGATTCCTGCGGGTGCGACTCAGATCAATCTGACGTGGACGGCTTCGACGGACAATGTAGGCGTCACGGGGTACCAGTTGGAGCGTTGCCAGGATGTGAGCTGCACCACATTTGCACAGATCGCAACACCGGCGGCCGCGACCTACAGCGACATTAACCTGACGGCGAGCACGTCTTACAGCTATCGC
>QHXD01000267.1 GCA_003223895.1 Acidobacteriota bacterium | reverse complement strand
AGCGCCGGATCCCGAGGGAGTGGATCTCCGAGAAAGTCTTGACCCACGCGCAAGCGCACTCCGACGATCTTCCCGGCATCCGGAATAAACGAAGTGGGCTCAATCCACATGTCGTGAGCGGCCAACGGTGCGGCGCTCAGGGCGAGCGCGGCGGCAAGCAACCAGCCCCAGCGCCTTGGAACGGATGAAAGCGAACGAAGAATTGTCATAGTCATGCTCCTTGTAAAGCGGTCTATGTCCGGCTGTGCCGGCGGTCATAGAAGCTGTGAATGAATCGCCGAGTGTATTCCCCTCCTTGCGAAGGAGGGGAGGCTGCGCCATCAATAAAATGCTGCGAAGCCACCTTGGAAGGCGCAGACGCGGTGGTCGCTCACGCACCATGTTTCAAAACGCATCCCGCAACCTGACTTGTGAGCGACCACCCCTCTTTTATAAGGAGGGGAATGCGGCCTGACCTGTAACAGTCGGTTAAGGTCTAGCCGGGTCCCGGACGGTTGGAACGTTGAGCCCGCCGTGTCCTTGCAGCAGGCCCTGGTGAGCGAGAGCCAGGAATGGGAACCTGTCGAGATAATCCTTATCATTCACTTCCACCCCTTTAGCGAGACCGGCGGCAGGGTCACCCGCGGCGATCAGGCTGATCAGGACACTGTTCACATTGACCTGATTGCGGTTCGGCGCAGTCCCACCGCCAAGGCGCCGACCGTTGGGAAAGCTCGAATCGATCGCTGCATCGAGCGTAATGACGTCACCGGTGGAGCCGTCGGCGACCGGAATCGGCCGGTTCAGGTTAATCGCCTTGATGATGTCCAGACGGGGGCCCTTGAGCTTGGCAACAGTGCTGTCCGGAAGGCCCAGCGCCTTGTAGATGCCCAGCGCCTCGATGTCGCGGACCAGCACGGGAAACAAGACGTCGGCACCGAAGTTGGTCACATCTTGAAGCGGAGTGGTGTGAAGGTAGAGCGTCTGTCGCTGGGTTCCCACAAGGCCTGCGTTAAAGAGCGGCAAGGCATTGCGACCAACCTGCACCCAATCGCCGGAAGCCTTGAGGCCGGTGATGATATTGCTGGGATCCACCATCTGTATTTTCTGCCTGCTGATGCTCGCCCACACGCGGAGCAGACTGTCGGTCGAGTCGGGCCTGAGCACGCCGTTGTGTGGAATGCCGCCCGGAAAGATGTCAGTGATCGGAACTTCGAGGGCAATCGAGAAGATGTTAAAGCCCGTGAACACGTCTTTGGCCGGCGCCTCGGAGCCGCGTGCGCCGGGGATTCCGCCCAGGTCGCTCGCGTTCAAGTTGACGAGGTCGAAGATTCCCTTCTCGTCGAGTTGATAGGGATCGTCGAATTGCCCCGCGATGATCCGGCCACCATTCGGCAAAGAGTGGATGAATTTGTCGGCGAACGCCTGATCGTAAAGACCGACTGTACGGCTCGTGGGATCACCCGAGTCGTAACCCTTGAAGGGACCGAGACCGTAGACAAGCCGATCCGTCTGAGGGCCGTGGTTGTTCGGGAGAACCGGAAGGTTCTCGCCAAGGATGACTTCCTGGTTGGGTGGCTGGGTCCTTCCAAAAGGCGTCTGGAGTGACGCCTGACTCGTGATGCGCGTGACCTTCATGGTCTCGGTGCCGCCGGTGAGCTGCCATAGTAGCTCGTTGCCACCGCCCAGAGGGTCCGTCGCACTGGGAGCTCCTTCCGGCGTGAGCTGGTTCGTGAACTCGATGCGATACACAACATTGTCTTCGAGGCTCGTTCCCGTTCCAATATGGAATTCGTAGCGGTAGCCGTTGCATGCACGCAGACCCTGATTACCCTGACCCGGCTCGTGGAGCGGGTTGTAGTCCATGATCAGATAGAGCTTGTCGTGCGCGGTGTTGGACACCCATGCAAACGTGTCGGTGTTGTCCGCGCAGGGCTCGTTCAGGATGGCAAGCGCCTCGCGGTGGCTGGATGCAGGGACCGACTTGGTAAGGAACAGGGCAAGCATCGCTGCCAGGCCGGTCGCTGCTATACGTTTCGTTTTCATTTCTTTTTTCTCCTCCTCGATGAATAGATCAAACACACAATAGCCACTACGTTCGGAGTCGTAAGGATGGATGGAACTTTGAGGAGGGGAGAAAATGGGGTGGTAGCCGCGAATTACGCCAACGACGCGAATGGGGCGCAAAACAAATCCTTGATGCGCCCCATTCGCGTCGTTGGCGTAATTCGCGGCTACGACCCGGACTTTCGCAGCTTACATGTTCATCGGCTCGTCCGCGCTTCCACCATAAATGGCCGGGACTTTCGAGCCCATCGGCCGGAGATACGTCGACAACTGGCCGCGATGATGCGCTCCGTGCAGAGTACACATATTCAAATACGCCACGGCCGGAAGCTCCATGACGCCAAATAAGGAAACTGGGCTCGCGAGCTTGTCCCCAGGCAGATTCTTAAGCATGTTCACGCGGTCCTTCAGTTTGCTGTCGTACCACTCGATTATGCCGCTGATGGTTGGTGGCGGTGCCGGCGGCTCCCCCATCGAGAAACTGCCCGCAATGATACTGTCCAGGAACCAGACTTCCGAGCTGGCGATATGCCATGCCAGCTCGTGCGCGTTTTTCGACTTGGGATCCGGTTTATAGCTCATCTGGTCATCCGGAATTGCGCGAATGACCTTTTTCGTCGTTTCCGCTTCCTGTTGGATGGTGTCGAGATACATTTTGCACAAAAGTTTGCCTTCTTCGGGATTCATTGTTATCTCCTTGTGAAGTTACGGCCGTCGCATGCCTGTCTAGTACTGGTCAAAGATGCGTTGAATCTCGCGGGCGTCCTGCGTTTTCGTCAAAGCCAGCATCATGAGAATTCTCGCATGGGTGGGCAGCATACGCTGAATCGCGATCAGGGGAAAGGTCTCGCGTGTCTGGCCCGGCGAGGCGACATTTTCGCCGGAAGGAAAAGTAGTGGCTATGACCACACCGCGTTTCTGCAGACCCTCATAGTAAATACGTTCCGCCGGATTGAACCCCGTGGTGGCCACGATCACGGCTTTTGCATCTGTTTTGCCCGCTCCATCAGAGCCGGCGTAAGAGTAGTGCACGTCCACGCGAGGCAAGATTGTAACGTTCCGGATATCGAATTCCGACATGTAGGTGTGTTTTCGCGTCGGCGCGTAGAAGAACTCGGCGCCGTGATTGGCGACCACTCCGATCATTCCCATTTCGTCGGCGGAAAACCCGCCACTGCGCGCATACAGCTTCTGGACGTCGCGTGCGGAGATGATGCGCTGGTCCATAACGACCATGGCGCCTTTGCCTCTGGCTTCCTCAGACACGGCCACACGGATGGCCGACAGCAGATTGATCGGTCCATCCGGACTGATACCCGTCGGCGGCCGCTGCGCACCCACCACAACGACGGGCTTCTCGGATCTCACAGTCAGATGCAGGAAGAACGCTGTCTCTTCAAGCCGGTCGGTTCCATGAGTAATAACGATGCCGGCCAGGTCGGCTCGCTTCTCGAGCACAGCATTGATCCGCCGCGCCAGCTGAAGCCAATGATCAGGAGTGATGTTGGGACTCGACACATTGGAAAACTGCTCGGTCTCGATCTGCGCATATTTCTTGACCTCGGGCACCAATGCCACCACTTCATTGACGCTTTTCTTGATGTCGTAGCCACCGAGAGTTCCCGGCTCACCCTGCTCTCCCGCAATGGTGCCGCCGGTCGCAATAACGAGAACGTGGGGCAATTCCGATTGGGCGGTGGCGAGACCTGCAGCCAGCACCAGCCCCGCAATAGTCGAGTGTCTCAGCATTCTACTTACTCCGTTTAATCTCAAGCATTTGCAACGTCATTTACTACGGGATTGTAATCTTATCGCCCCACCTACGTCTAAATACTTTCTAGGGAGGCGCGCATGAAATTTGGCATACATCTGTTACTAGCAGGAGTGCTGGCCTTCGGCCCGTTGGGGTGCAACAAGAGCACGTCACCGGACGAGTCGGTCAGTGCAAACACAGCAGGCAACGAACGCACGGAACAGCCGACCAAGTCGGGGAAAAGAGAACCCGCAGCGAGGGTGACCGAGCGTACGACACCGAAGGACCGCGTAGACAATAAAACGGCTGTAGCCGAGCCCAAACCGGCGCCGCGAGCCAGGGCCATGGAAACGGTGCCCGCAAGCACCGCAGTAACCGTGACGCTCCTGGATACGGTCAGCACGGATGCCAGCAAAGAAGGCGATAAGTTCAAGGCAACACTCGCCGAGCCGATCGTCGTGAATGGAAAGGTAGTGGCCGAAAAAGGAGATAAGGTCAACGGCACCGTCAAGACCGTCGAGGAACCCGGCCGGGTCAAAGGCCGCGCGAGGTTGGAGTTGGTTCTCAATGACATCATGAGCGGCAATCAGACCTACAACGTTTCGACTGAGCCGTTCATCGCTGTCGCGGGCAGTAGCAAAGACCGCGATGCCGGAATCATCGCCGGAGGCGCCGGCGTTGGCGCAATCATCGGAGCAGTCGCCGGCGGCAAGAAAGGCGCTGCGGTTGGTGCCATCATCGGAGGCGGCAGCGGGACCACGGCTGTTCTGGTTACGAAGGGTAAGCAGTTGAAGCTCGAGCCGGAGACGCGAGTGAACTTCGTCTTGAAGGATGATGTGAAACTTCCGGTACTTCGTTCGGCGAATTCGTAAATAGTCGAGGCGGGAATTTTTAGCCGCAGATTACGCGAATTACGCAGATGGGCGCTTAAGAATCTTTAATGCGCCCCTCTGCGTAATTCGCGTAATCTGCGGCCAAAAATTCCCGCCTCAAAACCACTCCTCATCTTCCTCATCACCCGTCTTGAGCCCTGCCCAGAATTTTTCGAGAAGCGCGCCGATACCACCGCCGATCCAGAACCACTGCAGCGTTCCGAAGAGGTAAGTGATCACAAAGGTGACGATGACCAGGCCGGGTGGATTTATCCCCGCCCGGTTCAGGACCGAAAAGACTATCTGGATCACGAGACCGGGCAGAGTATCGAAGATCTTCATCAGCCGCACAAACTCGGACTGGTTGAACAGGTAGGGCCCGAAGGCGGTTTCTGCGGGATTCAGCCGGCGGTACGCCTGAAAATCGAAGTAGGAAAAAACAATATAGCCCGTCACCAGCAGCAGGTGAGAAACCGCTGATGCAAGGGCCACCCGCCGCCAATAGACGCGCTCGTTGATCTTGAACACGTTGAACCACGTCATCAGGTGATAAACGCCGAACACGAGCAGCGGCGGCATCAGGAATGACGCGAGAGTAAAGAG
>QHXD01000303.1:5137-9546 GCA_003223895.1 Acidobacteriota bacterium | reverse complement strand
CAGGGCTTCGATCCGGAAAGCGGACATGGGCTGGAGGCCGGCGCAACCGCGGATGATATTGCAGACAATACGGACGATGCCTTTGTCGGCGACGAGACGGAGTTCAACACCTTCAACACCGACCGCCGGCTCGAAGCCCTGAAGTCTTTGGCCGGCGCCCTTGGCCAGATCGAGCAGAAAAAGTCCGTTCTCTACTTCGCCAGTGGGCTGCAGCGGACCGGAATCGAGAATCAGTCTCAGTTGCGCGCGGCAATCAATACAGCGGTGCGGGCCAATCTGTCGATCTATACGGTCGACGTGCGCGGTCTTCAGGCATTGCCGCCGGGCGGTGACGCGTCTAAAGCAAGCCAGTTCGGCACTGGAACGTTTTCCGGCCGGTCCGTCCAACGCCAATTCGATTCGACTTTCTCGTCCCAGGAAACTCTGGTCACGCTGGCGGCCGATACCGGCGGCCGGGCTTTTCTCGACACGAACGACTTCCGTCCGGCATTCACGCGGATGATCGAAGACACGTCGATGTACTACGTCCTCGGATATCGCAGCAGCAACGAGGCAAAGGATGGGCGATTCAGAAAAATTACCCTAACGCTGAAGCGCCGCGATCTAAAAATAGAAAGCCGCCGCGGATATTACGCTCCAGCCGATTTCCAGCATTCGACCAGGGAAGATCGCGAGCGGGTCATTCAGGAACAGCTCGCGTCCGATCTGCCAAGTACCGATATTCCGGTTTACCTGTCAACGGGGTACTTCCGTCTTTCCAATTTCAGATACTTCGTGCCCGTATCCGTCGTCGTTCCCGGCGCCGTCATTCCTTTCACTCGAACCGGCGCGGAGGATCGCTCGACTCTGGATGTTGCGGGATTCGTGCGCGACAAGAGCCAGCGTCCGTTCGGCATCATTCGGGACACGGTCAAGTTGGCGGTCGACACGGCGCAGGACGTCAAACGCAAGAACGTCCAGTATGACAGCGGGTTCTTCCTGCCACCGGGCAACTATGTTTTGAAGGTTGTTGTTCGCGAGAATCAGACAGGTCAAACAGGCTCATTCGAAACGGAAGTCGTGGTTCCCAACTTGAAGGATGCGGCGGTGAAACTCAGCTCCGTCGTGCCCTCCAGCCAGAAACAGGCGGCACGTCAAAAGCGGGACAATCCGCTGGTTCGCAACGGGTCGGAGCTGATTCCCAGCGTCACCCACGTCTTTTCACGAAACCAGCAGCTCTACCTCTACTTCGAAGTGTATGACCCCACCCCTCGCACGGACGCCGACGCTAAAGACAAGAATGCCATTCACATGCTGACGAGCGCCGCTTTCTACAAAGGCGACACCAAGGTCTATGAAACGCCCATTGCGGAAGCAACCGAACTGAACGCCCGCGACCGCCGGGCCTCAACCTTCGAGCTGACTTTGCCGCTCACACAACTGCCGCCGGGTTTCTATACATGCCAGGTTAACGTGATTGACGACGTCGCGGGTCACTTCGCATTTCCGAGGTTGGCGTTGCTCGTGCGTTGATGGATCATGCTCAATTCTTCGGTGTGGTATCGATACCGCAAGCCATTGTCAAACTCGACGAGATAAGGACCCTTTGAATCTTAGACGGAAACCTCGACGACCGTGCCCGCGTAACCGGACAGCGGCGACCTCCAGCCTCCCGTAATGCGCACCTGATCTCCGACCTTGAACACGTCAAGATGTGCCTCATCCATCGCCTTGCCTCCACACGACCATCGTTTCTTGGACCGCAGAAAGCAGGGCAAGGATTAATCGGCAGCGTAAAATAATGTAAAAAGATTTTCAGCCGCGGATTACGCGAATTACGCGGAGTCTAGCCGTGAGCGGGCTCCTACGGTCGATCCTCAGATAATCCCACAGCACCCAGACCGGCTGCGGTCCAAAGCATGCCACGTAAAACCTCATGGAGGACAACCATGCAAATTCGAAACCCTCTTGTCGGGTTGATTTTATCTGTATTGATGATGACCCTGGTTGCGTTCGCGCGGGATGTGTCGACGGACTACGATCACAAAGTCGACTTCTCCCGGTACAGGACGTTTGCCTGGATGCATCCGCCCATGATCACCGATCCGCTCATGCGGCAGCGCGTTGAAGACGCCGTCAACGCGCAACTCAGGGAGAAAGCACTGGTGTTGGTCAACGACATCCATGAGGCGGATCTGGGAGTAATGGCAAACGGAGCCACGACCGAAAGGCACACGCTCCACACTTTTTACGATGGCTTTCCAGGCGAATGGCGCTGGGGCGGGTGGGGCACAGCCACGACAGTCGTGGATACATATCAGGTCGGCACCCTGGTCGTCGATCTCTTCGACATGAGTGACAAGCGCGTGGTCTGGCGAGGCGTCGCCACCGATACCGTTTCCGATAAGCCGGAGAAAAATTCGAAGAAGCTCCAGGATGCCGTTGAAAAAATGTTCAAGCACTTCCCGCCGAAACTGACGTAGAAGCGAGAGAAAAATGGGGTCGTCCGCCCTGTCGACCTCATTTTTCACAACCCTTACGCTGCTTTCAATTCAGCGCGGGTTTGCAGGAACTGCAAAACCTGGCTGCGGCTGATCACGCCTGCAATTTCGCCATTCGCGATCACCGGCAATTGGTTGACGTCCTCTTTGACCATCAGTTCCAATACCTGAGTGAGCGGTGTATCCGGTGAGACGGTACGCACCTTTTCGAGGGGACGGGCGATCTGAGCAACTGTGGTAAATGGCCACCGGTCGCGTTCGACCCGTTTCAATTCATTCATGGTGACAAGCCCCACTTGTCGCCCATTCTGGTAAACCACGAAACAACGGCGGCCTGTGCGCAGCAGGTAGTCTTCGGCGAAAATACGGAGATTCACGTTTCCATCGACGGTCAGGCATTCCGGAGACATAACATCACTGACTCGAACATGGGCGAGCGCAGTCGAGGCCTCAACCCCGGCGTAGCTGGCAACAGCGGCGTCCGCCAGAAACCAGCCGATAACGACGAGCCATAATCCGCCGAAATCAGCCCCCGAGAAGAAACGAAAAAAGCCAAACACGATGAATACCGCAGCGACCAACTGTCCGACACGGGCAGCGATTTTCGTGGCGCGGACAGGATCCCGGTTAATTGCCCAGATGATCGATCGAAGAACTCGACCGCCATCGAGCGGATATCCCGGAATCATATTAAACACCGCAAGGGCGATATTGATATAACCGAGCCAAACCAGACCCGCCCACAGCGGGGCGGGTGGCGTTCCCAATGCCGGCCGCCAACCGGCTGTCCAGGCGACTGCGAGGAAGAATAATCCGACAACTACGCTGGTGACGGGTCCGACGATAGCCATCCAGAATTCTGACTTCGCGTCCACCGATTCCCTCTCGACATTAGCGACACCGCCAAGCGCAAACAACGTTATGGATCTCACCGGCATCCCTCGAGCATTCGCAACGGCGGCATGGGACAACTCATGCGCCACGATGCTGGCGAAAAATAGCAGCGCTGTGATCGCGGCCAAAGTCCACGTCAATGCCGGACTCCATTGTGGATTGACTATTTGAAAGTGCCCTGCCAATGAAAAGAACAGCAGGAGTGCGATGATGAACCAACTGTAATGTAATCCGATGTCGACTCCGAAAAGACGGCCAAGTCTGATGCTCGGGCGCATGGTACCTCCTTATCCTCTACCCTTTTTGACGTTTGCAGGAATCGAGTGTCTTTGACAATGCGGCGTCCCAGCCGCGGAGCGGCCCCTTTTTGACGTTTGCAGGAATCGAGTGTCTTTGACAATGCGGCGTCCCAGCCGCGGAGCGGCGTAAGAGTGTAGCCCCGGGCGCAAGCCCGGGGTACACATATTCTGAGATGCCTGGCCCCGGAGGGGCGAAAGATGTCGGCGGAATCCCAATAAGTCTTACGCCGCTCCGCGGCTGACAAACGCTCCCAGGGGGGGTTTGCGCGGATGTGCCCGGTTTTGCTAGGCTGGAAAAGTATTGAACAGGATTTTTCGATCGATGTTACAACACGGCAGGCACAAAGCAACACCCCACCTCGTGCTTGCGATCTCACTGTTGTTCACAGTAATCGCGGCTGGTTATGCGTCGAGGTACCGGTCAGAACAGGATCGGCTGAACTTCAACCAGGTCGTCGATGCTCAGCAGGTGAAGATCTCAGAGGCATTGGGTGACCGAATCGCGTTACTGAGGGGAATCGCGGGTCTATTCGCGGCCAGAAGCGGTGTCACGGACGAAGAATTTCAGATGTACGCTGCCGACGTGGGGGTCCGAGATTACGCAGATATTCGCGCCATCGGCTATAGCGCAAGGGTAAAAGATGGAGATACGGAGCATTACCCGATCACCCGTCTGCAACGCTCAGATAAGCAAAACGATCGCGGCCTTGGATTCGACCTGCTTACCGATCCGGTA
>QHXD01000303.1:0-5093 GCA_003223895.1 Acidobacteriota bacterium | reverse complement strand
CTTCTTGATCTGTTTACCCAGATATTCGCTCACCGCTTCACTGGAAACGGTGGAAGCACGCCGCGAAACTCTGGAAGGCTTTGTCTTTGCGTTCATTCGCCCGGATACGTTTACTCAGGGCACGCTGGGAGCACGAACAACGCCGGCAATCTCACTGAGTATTTTCAACGGAAATGAAGTTGGCCAGGATCGTTTGCTGTACGCCACATCGTTGATGCCTGTAACTGAAACGCCTCTTGCAGCGGAAAGAGCGGTAAGTCTGTCTGGAGTGACATGGACCCTTAAGTTCAACCAACAGTCTTTCTTTCCTAATGCAGCTCAGCTGTGGTTTGTATTCCTTGCATCCATCGGCGGATTGGTGAGCTTCGTCCTGTTCTTCGTCACACGCTCGGAAGCGGTGGCACATGTCGAGGCTGATGAACGCGCCGAACAACTGGAACAACACCGGACAAAGCTGAAGGAGCTCATTTCACATCGAAATCGCGCGGAAGAGACACTGCGCGATAAGGAGGCGCGGCTGCAGATTGCGCTGTCTGCTGCGAGAATGGCCAGCTGGCACTGGGACCTCGTTACCGGCAATCTGATGTGGGACGATGCGCCGTATACCTGGACCGATTTCGTCAAACGAGTCCATCTCGACGATCAGCCTGTCGTCCGCAATGCCGTGGATCAGGCGCTGCAGGAACGGCAGGGTCTGGACCTTGAATTTCGCGTGGTACAGCCCGACGCGACGATTCGCTGGCTCACGCTCAAGGCAAAAGTTTTCCAGGGAGAGGATGGACGCCCGGCATACATCACCGGAGTTTCGATCGACATCACTGATCGCCGCAAGGCCGCCGAGGCCTTGCGTGCAAGTGAGGAGCGGTACCGGCTGGCCGCTCGAGCCACGAATGACGCTATTTGGGACTGGGATCTGGCAACGGGACTGGTGCAGTGGAATGAAGGTATCCGCACCCTGTTTGGATACACCGCGGAGCAGGTAGGGACCGATGTCAGATGGCGGTTCGATCAGATTCATCCAGACGATAGAGAACGAGTCGTGTCCGGGATTAATGCCATGGTGGAGGGTGGCGGCAGATTCTGGTCGGATGAATATCAGTTCCGATGCGCCAACGGCTCGTATGCCACTGTCACTGACCGCGCTTACATAGAGCAAAACGAGTCCGGCAGGGCCGTACGCCTTATTGCGGCCATGACCGACGTCACGCGCCTTAAACAGGCCGAACGAGAGCGAGAGCAGTTGCTGCGCCTGGAACAGACAGCCCGAAAGCAGGCGGAATCCGCCAATCGCGTGAAGGATGAGTTCATTGCCACTCTGTCGCACGAATTGCGAACACCGATCACTCCCATACTCGGTTGGACACAGTTGCTGCGCAACCATGCATCCGATCCGGCGACTCTCCAGCGGGGCATCGACGTCATTGACCGGAATGCTCGCTCGCAAGCGAAATTGATCGAGGATCTCCTCGACGTGTCACGGATTGTCACCGGCAAGATGCAGCTCAAGATCCAGCCAGTCGACGTCCAGGTCATCATTCAGGCCGCGATAGAAGCTGTACAGCCTGCCGCAGATGCCAGGGGCGTCCGAATCGAAACGACGACGAATCGCTCTATGGCCCAGATCGCGGCGGATCCAGACCGATTGCAGCAAGTCGTCTGGAATCTGGTTTCCAATGCGATCAAGTTCACTCCAAAGGGCGGCCTCATCAGCATTTCCGCAGAACAGGCAGCAAGCGAGATGCGAATTGTGGTGCGTGATAATGGCGAGGGGATTGATCCCGAATTCCTGCCGCACGTGTTCGAGAGATTTAGTCAGGCGGACAGCACGAACGTCCGGACGCACGGTGGTTTAGGAGTTGGATTGTCGATCGTTCGTTACATCGTTGAATTGCATGGCGGCAACGTCATGGTCGAGAGCCTCGGAAAAGGACACGGCGCAACCTTTACGGTGCTCCTGCCTGTGAAGACAGAGGCTAAGAGTCAAACAAGAAGGTCGAAACGCATTGCAAAAGCGGTTTCGAGCCTCAAGGGAATGCGATTGCTGATAGTCGAGGACGAACCCGATGCGAGAGAACTCCTCGCCCTGGTTCTGGAACACGAAGGCGCCATCGTGACAAAAGCAGGCTCCGTGCAAGAAGCTCTGGCAGTACTACAGACGAACACGCCGGATATCCTGATTTCCGACATTGCCATGCCTGGTGAAAACGGCTACGTCCTCTTGGAGAAATTGCGCAGGATCGAAAAAGAACAGGAACGACATCGCGTGCCAGCCATCGCGTTGACTGCGTATGCCCGTGAAGAAGACCGCAAACAAGCCATGGAGGCTGGTTTCGAAATGCATCTATCAAAACCTGTCGATCCCGAAAAGCTGATCGCCGCCATTCTTGCCGTTGCCACCAAACATCTCGGAAAAGCCGTCTAGACGAACAGCCGCGGACACTCGGGCGCCTCTCCATTCTTATCGGTTCTGACCGGCCGCACCCTCGAGGAAATTTCGTCAGGATTTTTCAATTGACACCATAGAAACCGAATGATTGGATGAGGGTTTTTCGAACGAAGTTTTCGGGATCTGTGAAGGGAACATGCGAAGAATCCTGGCTGTCATCCTGGCTCTGTGTCTAGCGCCTTTCACCCACGCGTTCAGTCAATCGAGCAACGCTGCGCTCAGCGGAACGGTTTCGGACGCGGCAAATGCGTTAATTCCCGGCGTAAACATCACGGCAACGAGTACTGAAACGGGCGTCGTCTCAACGGCAATCACGAACGAAACCGGCACATATAACCTTCCGAGCCTTCTGCCCGGTCTCTACAACGTCACCGCCGAACTCCCGGGCTTTCAGACACAGACTTTCACAGGTGTCCGCCTTGGCAATGCCGCACAGTTGCGATTGAATTTCACGCTGCAGGTCGCGAGTGTGAACACGGCCGTTGAGGTGACTATCGCGGCGGACCGGCTTCTGCTGGAATCCGCGTCTTCCGTCGGCGCAGTACTTCCGGAAAAAGCAGTGCGCGATTTGCCGGTGGTGGGCGTCATGGGCAATGATGCGCTGAATCTCGTTCGAACGCTGCCCGGTCTCAATCTCTCGAACGATCTGATTTTCGCTGCGAACGACAGCAAACTCGCCGGTGTCAGCGCCGCCAACATTCAGATCCAACGAGACGGCGTCGACGCCAGCGCTGCGGGCCGCTGGCCTTCAGGCATTCAAGGCGCAACGATCATGAACCCTGATCTGATCGGCGAAGTCCGCATGATTCTCGCTCCGGTCGATGCCGAAGTCGGCCGAGGTAACTCGCAGATCCAGGTTCAAACGCGATCCGGGACGAACAAATTCCACGGAGCCGCGGTATGGAACGTCCGCAATAGCGCTCTCGATCCGAACACGTGGGCCAACAATCGAGTGCAGCCCGTTCCCGCCACTCGAGACTGGACAAACCTCAACGAGTACACGGAAAGCGTTGGTGGGCCGATTGTGAAAAACAAGACATTCTTCTTTGCGTTGTGGGACGGACTGCTTCCTGCCGGCCGGACGAATGTGAACGCTCAGGTGCTGACTCCCTGTGCGCGTAATGGGGTGTTTCGCTATTTCGACGGCTGGGCCAATGGCAATCTGCTTCAAGTCACTCAGCCCAACGGTGCGAATCCAATAAGAGCCGCCGTCGACTATCAAGGCAATCCGGTAGCGCCGGCTACCAACCCCAATGGCACGCCATTCAATGGCGCCCTCCGTTATGCCAGCGTGTTCGGTCCTTTGGCAAATACTCCAACGCAGCCTGATTGCTCCGACGCCGTGGTTCAAGGATCACCCTGGGATTCCAATCGCAGCCAGATAGATCCGACCGGATACGTCAAAAAGATGCTGGGCGCCATGCCGCGGCCGAACAACTACGAAGTAGGCGACGGCCTGAACTCGGCGAACTTCCGCTGGGTGAAGAAGACACGGGGCGGTACGAATCGGTTCGGCTTCGGGCAGGCCGATGTCCGCAAGCAGCTCAACCTCAAAATCGATCACAACTTCGGCGCCAGAAATAAAATCAACGCAGGCTGGAGTTACGAAACCACGCACTCCGACTATGCAACCCGCGTCTGGCCGACTGGATTCGACGGAGTCGCGCACCGCTCGCCGCAAGTGCTGACAGTCAGTTTCACTTCGACACTGACGCCCGCTCTTCTCAATGAAGCTCGATTCGGAATGCGCCGTACCGGAACGAACACGATCCACGGCCTGGCCAATCCTGCCACCCAAAAGGATGCACTGGCATTCATTCCGAACATTGGTGGAATTCCGATCCTGCCACAGCTGGGTATGAAAACGACGCCCTGGTCCGACACGGTTACCTTCGTCCCGGTGATATGCGTCTGCGGCGGCCAGCCGAATCTCAGTTCGCAAATGGGAAATAACTTCAACGGCAACATCAGCGAAAGTACGCCGCTCTATACATATGCCGACTCGATCACATGGACCACAGGGACTCATACATTCAAAGGCGGCGCTGAGGTGCGATTCTCTCATTCGCGGTATTCCGATGACGTCGACGGGAACAATTGGAGCAGTTATGCGCGCGCGTTCGGAGGCGATTCGCCTCTAGCTCCGACACAGAATATCGACGGCGCTCATATGTCCGGCCTCCAGGGAACGGCCACTTCAGGGAATAATCTCGCGATGCGCAGCCTGCTCTCACTTCTCTCCGGCTCACTCAGCCAGGTCACACAGCTCTATTGGCTCGGCTCTTCCCAGCAATTGGATAAGTTCCAGGATTACCGGACGGCTGTTCAGCGAGTACGTGAGTTGAATCAAAACGAAATGTCCGTCTTCTTCAAAGACGATTGGAAAATCAAACGCGACCTCACGCTGAATCTCGGCTTGCGATGGGATTACTACGGCGTGCCCTGGGTCTCCGACGGCTTAACCACAGCACCGGCGGGTGGCGGAAACGCGCTGTTCGGATATTCCGGCCGGGGATTCCAGGATTGGATGCGGCCGGGGCAGCGCGGCGATCTAACACAATTGATATTTGTCGGACCCGGTTCGCCCAATCCGAATGTCGCACCATGGTCGAAGGACTTCCACAACTTAGGGCCCGCCGTCGGATTT
>QHXD01000302.1 GCA_003223895.1 Acidobacteriota bacterium | reverse complement strand
GCATCGCAGCGCTGGTGGTGGCTCTCACTTTGGGATACGGCGTTTACACAGTCATCAAATCCACTGGCCCGAAGGTGGCACAGCTGACGGTCGATTCGGTCCCAACCGGAGCCCGGGTCTTCATTGCGAATCAGGAGAAGGGGATTACACCCTATAAGGAATCCATCCAGCTTCCGTCTGCGGCACAACAAATCTCAATCAAGGTTGTGTTCCCCGGATACATCGATTACGAGCAAGTCCTGACTCTGGAACCAGGAAAAACGGACTACAACCTTTCGGGCATTGTCTTGACGAAAGTACCTCCGTCGCCCGACCAGGAGGCCGTTCAACGGGCGCAGCTCTCGTATGAGCGGCTCTCGCAAATGCTTCCTGAGAGCGGCGACTTCCTGCCGGAAATCGACCAGTTTGTCGGAGCCATAAACCAGGTACTTGGAAGCTCTGCCGATCAGAGCGAACCTCGCGGTCAGGCGACGAACCTGAAGGGACAACTCAAAGCGAACCTGATGGAGAAGCTGTCCGGCCTGCAGACGGGAACCAGTAAAGAACAGCTGGTCCTGGAAGCGATAAACAGGGTTGACCCCGAGGATGAGGTAATCCGGCAAAGGCAGGCGGGGTCGTTGGATAACCTGAAAGCTCAAATTGCTGGAGCAAAACAAAAGAAACTATTCCTCAACTCGGAGGCCGGTGGGGCATTGACGCTGCTGAAACGGCTGATCGAGAGCTTCCCCGCGGAACAAAATTATTATCAGGCGCAGGCTAGAGACATTGCATCGAAGGTGATTAGTCTGCTTCAGGAAAAGTGTCAGGCGCTAACGCCAGACTGCCAGAAGTATGGCGATATCGCCCGTATCGACTTCCCAAGTGACGCCCGGATTCCCAACATCGTTAAGAACGCCCCGCCGGTAACGGTTCGGACGAATCTGCCAACTCCAGTTCCAACTCCAACGCCAACTCCAACACCAACGACACCGACTGCGCCGCCACGCCCGGTCGAAGTGACCATCACACAGACAGCTCAGAGAATGGAGACCGCTTTTGCGCAGAAGCGGTACGTTCTGCCGCTCGAGGATTCTTCTGCGCAGCTGGCTTCGACAATCGTCCAACTGAGTGGAACTTCATCAGGCGAACTCAGCCGTGACGCAGAACGTCTCGTCGTCCGAGCGCGGGATCTTCGCACCGTGAGCCTTCAGCTGGCGACACAAGAGGCCGGCCGGCTGATTCAGTCGAGCCGATTGGTGCAAGCCCTGACGAGTCGTAAAGCCGCGACGGACGTGCGCGCTGATCTCGACCTCTCTCAAAAGATGATTGAGGCGGTGGCTACCTTCGGCAGCAATCCGGAATTGACTGCGCTGTCCGGCAAAATCAGGACCTGGTTGCCGGGGTTGCAGCGACTCCTGGACAGCCGGCAGTACCCGGTCAGCCATGGCCACTCGTTCGGTAGCTGCAACGGGATCCTGACGATTGATGGCTTCGGTATCGAATACGCCAGCTCGGAAAGACCGGCGGATAACTTCCAGATTCCCTATGATCTGGCCGGCACCCCCGGCGACGCAGGGAACGTTCAACAATTTGACGCGCGGCGCGACGGCGATAGCCTGGCCGTGAAAAGACTAAGTCCCGGCCCTGCCGGTAAGGTTTCGAATTGGAAACTCAAGTACCGCCAAAGCGATGCATCACCGACCACCAAGGCCACCGGGATGCAGCAAGCGATCGAGGAGTTCAGGAAAGTGCGGGCGGGTATCATGCAGGCGGGTCAGCGATAGCGTGTTTTGCTGGCGTAAAGGAGTGAGGCGATCAATTCATCTTGAATGACCGCCCCTTCCATAAGTAATAGAGGGGAGTGTGTTCCCTGGCCGCCCTTCATCGGATTCCTTCCAATCGTGGGTGGCCGTGCAGCTTCTTGCTCAAGAGCGTCTTGCGCTTGTCTCTGCCTTCCTTGGCCCTACCGTCCGTGGCACTTTTATGAGTGCACGCTACAGGCCATTCACTAAGTTGATGGTTCTACGAGGTCGAGGTGGGATTGCAATCGATATCTTCGTCAAAACATTGACGTTTTAGGTAGGAATCGCGTCAGAAAAGTGACGTTTAAACGCGTCCCGTACTGTTCAAAACATCGTACCCAAGGCGATGGATCCGGTCCGCGACTGCGACGACTTGCTGAACCGCTTTCTGCACAGCCGCCTGATCTTGTTCGGTCATCCAGCTCATATCGAATTCGAGATCTTTCGAAAGACCGGCATAGCTGGCAGCGGCAAGCGTTATGGGCATGATGTCGCCGGCATGATATGCCCGCATGGCCGCCTGAAGGGACCACGAGGCAACTGGCTATGCTTACTGTTGGCTGATTTCGACGATGCGTCTCTCTATAAAAGGTCTGACGGAAGGTTTTAATGTCATGGATCGCGTGAAGTCGTGGTCGGCTTCGATTCTCTTTCCTTGCTGCAACAAAACAAATCCACGATTCGCGTAGGCTTCGGGGTAACGTGAATTGATCTTGATCGCGTGATTGAAGTCCGCGAGTGCTGCCTCGATGTCCCCTTTTCCGAGCTTCGCAATTCCCCGATTGTTGTACGCCATCACGTAGTCGGGATCGCGCTCCAGTGCCTTGTCATAGTCGGCCACGGCGCCGTCCAGGTCACCCTGGTTAAGCCGGAGATTGGCTCTGTTATAGAAAACGTTCGTCAAGTTTGGATTGATTTCGAGCGCTGCAGCCCAGTCGGCCAAAGCCTCCTCCACATCCTGCTGCATTGCCCGAGCGTATCCGCGATTGCCGTATGCTTCCGCCCATCGGGGAACGATTTCCAGCGTCCTGGTGTAATCCGCGATTGCCTTGAAGAAATCGCCGCGGGCCTGTTGGGCGATACCGCGCTTGAAATAGGCGGGAGCGAAGTCGGGCGCGAACTCGAGTGCAATGTTGTAAGCGGAAATCGCCCGGTCAAAGTCTTCGTGTTGAGCCCACTTGTCACCCAGTTCGACGTATGAGGCCGCGGTCGCTTTGCGCGTCTGAGCCGCCGCTTTGCTCGGCGGAGCAACGACGAATAACACAAGACAGAACCCGGTAAGGAATGCTGATTTGCTCATGATCGCCTTATCGATTTCTTTGTACTCGATGGACGATCAAATTGATAGCAATTTTTAACTGTACGTTAACAAGTCTGTAACATTCCGTTGAGATCCCCGTGGAGCGCTGCGTCTACGCGATCATCGCGACCTCACTCGGCTCCAGCGCAAGACTGAGCACTTCGTCGATCGAGTGCACCGCGTGGAATTGCATGTGTTCGCGCACATCGGAAGGCAGATCGTCCAGGTCAGGTTTGTTGTCCTCTGGAAAGATGACCTCGGTTAATCCCGCCGCCTGGGCTGCCATCACTTTCTGTTTCAGGCCGCCGATCGGAAGGACTCGGCCTTGCAGTGTCACTTCACCCGTCATACCGATCGTGCTTTTTACGGGCTTTCCCATCAATAACGAAGCGATCGCTGCAACCATTGTGATTCCGGCACTGGGTCCGTCTTTGGGAATAGCCCCGGCGGGTACGTGCACATGAAACTCCCGGCCATCGAAGACCTGTTCGTCGATACCTAACTCGGAAGCGTGACTCTGCACGTACGTCAATGCAATACGGGCAGACTCTCTCATGACGTCGCCCAGTTGACCGGTGAGCACCAGCCCACCTCTGCCGGCCATTGATGCCGCTTCGACAAACAGCACGTCACCGCCGGCACCCGTAACGGCGAGGCCGGTGGCTACGCCAGGCGTAGCTGTCCGTGCCGCAGCCTCGTGGCGGAACTTCGCTCGACCGAGTGCTTCGCGGACGGTGGCGAAATCAATAAGTACTGGGATCTGCCGATCGCCCGATGCGATCACCGTCGCAGTCTTGCGGAGCACTGTGCCCAGCTCGCGTTCGAGCTGGCGGACTCCGGCCTCTCGCGTGTAGTCGGTTACGACCAGCCGCAGAACGGCATCGTCCACTGTCACTTCGTCCGGGCGCAGACCATGGCGTTCAATTTGGCGGGGCCACAAGTAGCCCCGCGCGATCGCCACCTTCTCATCGGTGGTGTATCCGTCGAAGCGGATAACCTCCATGCGATCGAGAAGTGGGCCGGGAATCGTTTCGGCCACGTTTGCCGTGGCGATGAACATCACATGCGACAGATCGAGCTCAACATCCAGGTAGTGATCCTGGAAGGCGTGATTCTGCGCTGGATCCAATACTTCGAGCAGCGCTGCCGACGGATCGCCACGCCAGTCGGCGCCGAGCTTATCGACTTCGTCGAGCATGATCACTGGATTCATCGTGCCGGCATCGCGCAGAGCGCGCACGATACGGCCGGGCAAGGCTCCGATATAAGTGCGGCGATGACCACGGATCTCGGCTTCGTCGCGAACACCACCCAAAGACATCCGGACGAACTTTCGGCCGGTGGCTCGAGCGATCGATTCGCCGATCGAGGTCTTGCCGGTTCCCGGCGGTCCGATCAATGTCAGAATGGCGCCCGACCGTCGATTGTCCGTGAGACCACGCTCAGTGCGGAGCTTACGGACGGCCAGGTACTCCGTGATTCGTCGCTTTACATCGTCAAGACCGGCATGATCGGTATCCAATACTTCTTTCGCGTACTTCGGATCAAGCCGCTCTTCGGAACGTTCGGACCAGGGCACGGCCAGCAGCCAGTCGAGATAGGTTCGGATCATGGATGCTTCGGCGTTCGAGTCGCCCATCCGCTCCAGCCGCCCAAGTTCACGTTCTGCCTGCCGCTGGACCTGCTCGGGCATTTGTGCGGCAGCAATCTTTTTCTGATACTCGTCGATAACCGAACCGTCGGTCTCGCCAAGCTCCTTGCGGATAGCTTCCATCTGCCGGCGCAGAAAATAGTCCCGTTGCTGCTTCTGCGCGCCGGACTCCACCTCGTTCCGAATGCGCTTGCGAACATTGAGTTCGGTAAGCCGCTCCTGTTGAAGGCGCAGTGCCAGCTTCAAGCGGTCGACGACGTCGAGCGTTTCCAATAGTTCGATTTTCTGCGCGACATTCAAATCCGGGGAGTAGCCGGCCGTATCGGCAAGGGCTCCCGGATGGGTGATCGAGCGCACAAAGGCGCTGAGACGGCCGTCATCTCCGCGGAGCTCCAGAATTTCTTCCACGACGGCCCGATACTCACGCTCCAGCTCGCGAGTGAGGCTTGGAGAGGGAAGCGGGTCCGGGCGCTCGTCGACGTCAACTCGGAGAATGCCGTCCCGATCGGTTTGGGCTGCGCCGGGTACACCTCGGTGAAGACCCATCA
>QHXD01000301.1:5398-5821 GCA_003223895.1 Acidobacteriota bacterium | reverse complement strand
ACACCGTTGCCTCGGATATCTTCGTTCCCGATGCCAGATAGAACGAATAGAGGAGCTGGGCCTCGACCGGCATTCCGCATCGCAAGGTGGCATAACCGGACCTGAGGTTTTGCATGCTGCTGATCGACGTAATAATGGTCCAGGTGCCCGGCGAGAAGGTGCCGTAATTGAAAACATTGTTGGCGTTAACAGTCAATCCATACAAGCGCAGTGTGCAGGATCCGCTGCTGCTGCTCGAATTCACGATCATCACGGTGGTTCGATAGTAGCTGCCGTCGTCGGACCGGCCATCGGCGAACTGTGGAAACACGTGGTACGTGGATGCTGTCGGCGCGAGCGCACTGC
Organism: Acidobacteriota bacterium; assembly: GCA_003223895.1. Lineage (GTDB taxonomy): Bacteria > Acidobacteriota > Terriglobia > 20CM-2-55-15 > 20CM-2-55-15 > 20CM-2-55-15. The sequence continues at coordinate 5,476 of QHXD01000301.1, read as the reverse complement.
GGTTTACCGCGGGGATCGTTGTAAATGCGGCCCCGGTAAAGCGGATCCCAATAAGGCTTGCCGTCCCGCCGCCGCTGG
>QHXD01000301.1:0-5358 GCA_003223895.1 Acidobacteriota bacterium | reverse complement strand
GAAAGGGTTCGGGTCACCGATCCAACCTGGTTTCCGGCGTTGTCGAACGCGGTGATCGTATATGGCGTGGCCGCATTCGAGTCATTCGCGATGGCAATGGCGATCTGTGAGCCGCCGCGATTGTCTCCGAGAACCTGCAGCATCCCGGCGGGCGGCGAGGAGAAGACTGTCGCTTCGGATACTTTCGTGCCTGCCGCGGAATAGAACGAGTAGAGCAGCTGGGCCTCTACAGGCGCGGAACACTGCAGCGTGGCATATCCGGATTGCAAGGTCTGGTCGCTATTGATCGGCAGGATCGTCCACCCGCTTCCCGCGAACGTGAAGGTATACGTACCCTGGCCGTTGACCGTCAATCCGTACAGTTGGAATGTGCAATTTGAAGCAGCCGTACTGCTCGGATTGGAGACCATCAGCGTTGTCCGGTAATAGCTGCCGTCGCCGGCCCGGCCGTCCGCGAACTGTGGAAAAACGTGGTAGGTATTCGCTGTCGGCGAGCCAGGCACCGGGGTTCCGCTGCCGTACATAGCGTTGATGCCCGCAATATCATCGGGCTGTGGGGCGACGATGACGCTGCCGGTACTGACGGCAGTGGCCATGATTGCGGGCACGGAGTCTTCGTGGTCCAGTCCCATCACGTGGCCCAGTTCATGCACCGCGACACGGCGGAAATCGCTCTTTCCGGCATACGTGCCGGTCCCCCAGGGTCCATCGTAGACGTCCCACGTGTATTTCGTGTTGAAGAGAATTCCGGCCTGAACAATCGTTGATCCGCCCATCGTCCATGTTTCCGTGACGGCCAGTGTGGAGTTGCCGAACGAGTCGCCGCAGAGCGTATCGGAGAACTTCACACCATTGTGGCGCGGCGGATTATTGGGATTGGAGCAGGGATCCCAGGATTGAGGCGCGAAAGCAAATTGAAACGGAGTGCTCTGGTTCCAGCGGTTCATCGCGGTGATGAACGCGTCGTCCCATGGCGCGCCGAGCGAGACGTACATCGATGTCGCCGGCGAGGGCCACTTGGCTCCGGTAAGAACGTAAGCCAGGGCGGGCTGCAGGACGGAAGCGGCGGAGGCCAGAATCAAAACGAAAAGAACAAGCTTTCTCATTACCGGGACTTCAGCTCAACGACTTTCTGTTTGAACTCTCGCACCGTCATGGCTTCGTTCGATCGGCTCGCATCAGCCACCGCAACACCCATGGCAGTCCCTGTGCTCAACCCGCTGGCCTTGCCGGGAAGAGTGGTAACGCCGGTAATGGGTTTCCGGTTCCGGCTGAAGACACGTTCGGTCTGGTCGGTCGGGCTGGTTGCGACGAGGAAATGTCCCTGGTCCCAGCCGTAAAGGGGATGCACCTGCGGGCGCGTGAGCGACTCGACAAAATAAATGCCCTTCTCGCCCGTTTCAGGAAGTGTGAGGTCGGAAATGCGAAGCGTTGTATCTCCGACGGTGCCTCCGAGATACCGGAGGACGAGCGTTCGTCCTCCAAACGTCCCCTTGAGAACGTCTTCGACTTCGAACGTGACGTAAGTATAGATCTTGCCGTTGCTGTCGAACTCCGCGCGCCTCTCCGTGACGTGGCCCTCGAAGATGAACTGAGAGGAGGAGACCAGTACATCGAAGGTCACCTGGACGACCGAAGAGGCGCGCAGGAGAACCGGAATGGATAAGATGAAACCGAGTAAGAACAGACGTATTTTCATCGTCTATTCTTTTGTATCACAGTGCCATTTCGGCGGGAGCCGGAGATTCCCGAAGAATTTCAACCACTTGCCCTGCAAGGGGACTGATGCGTTGTCCAGGAGTAATGATTCCAGCAAGATTCAGAGGATCGGCAGCAGCGATGCGGAGCGAAGTTTCCGAAGATTTCCGGCGAATCGCGCGCAGCAGATCGACGGCTTCGGGTTTCGCGAATTGTTCTCCAAGGAAGCCGCTCACAAACCGGCCGCCTCGGATATCTCCCCGCGCTTCCATTCGTCGAAGCACCATCAGCAGGTCGCGCCAGGCCGGCGCAAGAGTCTCGCGTGCGAGCAGGTCGCGGAAGACGACACCCCAGCGATCGAGATACTGACGCGCTAAGGTCTCCATACGCTGGTCCTGTGAAAGACCCGAGGACGGAATCTTCAGCAACGCCCATCGGCCGGCGGCATGCCGCGGCATCTTGAATCGGGAACGGCCTTCGCCCCGGCGCCGCTTGGGGTCCACGAGTGCGCGCAGGTTTTCGAAACCATCTGCGGTGACCAGGCCGCCGGCAGCGAGCTCCCAGAGAGCTTCCTCCACCGCGCTGGTCAGCAGTCCAGTCGCCTTCACCAATTCCGGGAGAAACGACGCTCCGCGATGATCGAGTGCCTCTGCCACAGCACGCGCGGCGTGCGACAGGCCCTCGCCGCGAGCCGCCGGCTGAAGAAGGGATGACGCATCTTCGCGAAGGAAAATCGAAACAGGTGCAACCCGGGTCGGCCGGACATTGCCTGCCGCGGGCGACAGGCGTCCCCACATCACCTCACCGGACAGGCAGAGCCGATCCAGCAGGTCCGGAGTGTAGCGTGCAACCCGTTTTGGCAGGATTTCGGATTCCCACGCCGCGGCGGATATTTCATAGCCCTGGAGCTGCTTGATGATCTGGAATGTCCCGTCCACTCCATGCAATTGCGTTCCGGGCGCCACATGCTGCCACGAAAACAGGAACCTCATGAAGTCCGCTGCCGTGGCCGGCTCGATTTCCTTTCGCAGTCTTCCTAACGTGAGCCGGTGAATCCTCGCCAGCAGTCTTCGGTTGCACCATTCGATTTCTGCATCGGGGCTCTTCGCGGCTGACGTGAATCGTCCTCGTAAGACCTGGCCTTCGGACTCCAGGCGCGCCATTGCCGCATCGACGAGGTCCCGTGCCAGTCCCAGCCGCGCGGCCAGGGCCGTCACCTTCATCGGTCCGGTCGATTCCATCCAACCGCGAACCACGGTGGTCACGGCTTCCGCATTGCCTTCCGTGCAGGCCAGTTGGACCGTCTTCAATCGCTCGGCCGCGACCCAAAGCGTGTGACCGCTATGCTCGAATACGGTGACGCGCCTCATTCTCGAGAGTTCTTCGAACAGGCCGGACCACTGAACCACCGGCGGCAGAACCATCAACGTCAGCAGCGCATCATGCAGTTCGTCCGCGTCCCGCACGACCGGCCACGATTCGCTGGCGACTTCTTCAATGGCCGCGGGATCCAGGGCCCCGATGTCTCCTGCGTCAGCGCCAAGTGTTCTCCGCATTTGAACGGCCCGCGCCCGTCTTTCTTCCAGCGGCGCGTCGTCGAGGTACGCATACGGATTTGCATTCAAAATCTCGTGTGAAAACGGCGATGGCTCCGCGGTGTCAATTGCAACCGTTTCGATCTCTCCGGCTCCAATCGCATCGAGAATCGTTCTTAGCCTGTCGAGATCCATCGCTTCATGCAGGCAATCGCGGATAGTCTCGTTCACCAGCGGGTGATCCGGAATCCGGATCTCACCGGTCATGTTGTCTCCGCATGCCACCTGATCCGGGAAGACAGCCGCGAGCAGATCATCCGATCTCATTCTTTGAATCGGAGGCGGCACTTTCTTTCCACGAGAAAACCTCAAAACGGCCAGCGCGCGCGATGCATTCCAGCGCCAGCGGGCCGTGAACATGGGCGAAGCGAGCATGGCCTGCGTGAGCACGTCTTCGACAGTGTTCAAATTCAAAAACTGAAAAACGAGTTCGAGCGGAAAGCTGTGCTGCTCTCCCAGGGATATGACGATCCCGTTGTCCGTTGCCGCCGCCTGTAATTCGAAGTTGAAAGTCGTGCAAAACCGTTTCCTCAGCGAAAGTCCCCACGCTCGATTGATCCGCGCGCCGAAAGGAGCGTGAATCACGAGCTGCATCCCGCCGGCCTCATCGAAGAACCGCTCGGCCACTACTTTTCGCTGGCCGGGGAGTGCACCACCCAAAGCGGCGACGCCGGCACGCACGTAGAGCGCGGCCTGTTCTGCGCCCCGGCGATCGAGCGCACACTCACGCATAAGCCATTCAACGGGTTCTTTCTCGTTCGCGATCGCAGCGCGCACGTTTGCGACTTCTTCGGACAGCTCGACCGTGCGTCCGGGCGCCTCGCCGCGCCAGAAGGGAATTGACGGCGCGGCGCCATGCGCGTCCTCGACGCGGACGCGCCCGTTCTCCACTCGTCGAATTCGCCACGATGTTGTTCCCAGCAGGAACACATCCCCGGCAAGACTCTCGACCGCGAAGTCTTCATCCAGTGTTCCAACTATCGTCTCTTCGGGTTCGGCAACAACGTAGTAGTTCGCATTTTCCGGGATTGCACCACCTGAGGTGATGGCGGCGAGCCGTGCGCCCCGCCTGCCGCGAACCACGCCGTTCACCTGGTCGCGATGCAGGAATGCGCCGCTGCGTCCGCGTTGTGTGGCGATTCCTTCCGAAAGCATCTCGATGGTCGAATCGAAGTCTTTCCTCGGAAGATCGCGATACGGATACGCCTGTCGCACAAGTTGAAACAGGTCCTCTTCGGCCCAGGACTCTGCGGCCGCCATTGCGACAATCTGCTGGGCGAGCACGTCACGCGGCCACGATGGGATCTCGAGCGCATCCAGCAAGCCGGCTCCGATGGCATGAACCAGCGCGGCGCATTCCAGGAGCTCGTCGCGGGTGGTCGCGAACAGACGGCCCTTCGGAATGCTTGCAGGCTCCACGCGATGCCCCGAACGCCCGATCCGCTGCAGCGCCACTGCGATCGATCGCGGCGAGCCGATCTGGCAGGCCAACTCGACGGAACCAATGTCGATGCCCAGCTCCAGGGACGCAGTCGCAACTACAGCCCGGAGCTGACCTTCTTTCAGTTTTTGCTCCGCTTCCAGGCGCAGCCTTCGCGACAGGCTGCCGTGGTGCGCCAGGACCGCACTTTCGCCGAGCCGTTCCGCCAGATGATGAGCCACCCGCTCGGCCAGCCGCCTGGTATTCACGAAAACGAGAGTGGTTCGATGGGCCAGGATCAGCTCCGCGAGCCGGTCATAGATCTCCGCCCACATCTCGTTGCTTGCCACTGGTCCGAGTTCGTCCTTCGGAACTTCGACTGCGAGATCCAACTGTCGCCGATGACCGCTATCGATGATGCGGAGTTCTTTCTGCGGCGCGACAAACCTCGCGACTTCCTCGATCGGTCTCACCGTGGCCGACAACCCGATCCGCTGCGGCGCCTGCCCTCCGGCTTTCATCACCAGATCGTCCAGCCTCGCAATCGATAGGGCCAGATGTGCGCCTCTCTTGTCATCCACGACCGCATGGATTTCGTCCACGATCAGCGTCCTGGTAGTCTTCAACAGCTCCCGGCTCTTCTCG
>QHXD01000300.1 GCA_003223895.1 Acidobacteriota bacterium | reverse complement strand
CACAGCCATGAAAGCACCAGTCGCGTCCTTGCGCGAGTAACCGCGGCTGGAGTTGTACAGAGCAATCCGAAGCACGCCTTTATCGTCGTCAAAGCCGGTGGCCACGACAGTGAGATTTGCAGATTGGCCGAAGGCCAGGAAAATCGTGAATAGCAGCACGCTGAAAAATGACACGTTTCACCTCCATTTCAGGCGAACGTTAAAGACAGCATGCCGGCGAGTGAACCGATTTCAGACAAGATGCAAAAAAATTCGACGAACGGCTTTCACCATCAGGCGGCTTCACCGTAGGCAACTTCCGTCAGGACCTGGATGAGTGCCTTCAGCACCGGTTCGGGAAACTCCTCGGCCGGAGAGAAGATATCCGTGCAAAAGCACCAAAACAGGGCCTTCCTGCCCTGCTTTTCTGTAGCAGACCCTCGCGTCGCCTGCGTCGATAAAATGTATGTTTCTGAATTCGTTAAGGGCTGGAACCGCGCCCATTTTGCTTTCCCTATCGGCGTTCTCTACCTGGTTCCTTGCGTTTTGACTTCCAAACCCTGGCTATTCAGTTGAGTTCAAAATCGATGAAGCCTTTTTCCGGATCGGCGGAAACGAGCCGAACCCGAACGCGGTGGCCCACGTCCAGTTGTGCGACGCTGCCGATCAGCTTTCCTTCAACTGGTGGATGCGACAAGCGTATCCAGGTTCCCGCAGCGGAGATGCCCGACACGACGGCGTCAAATCTCTCGCCGATTCTCGAAACGAGTAACGTCGCGGCCGCACACTTCTTTACAAGGCGTTCGACTTTGCCGGCCGCATCTTCTCTCTCTGTACAGTGCTTCGCCAGGGCCCGAAGATCATCGGCTGAATACGGTGAGTTCGTCCCGGCAAACGCGGCTTTCAACAGTCGCTGCGTAACCAGATCCGGGTACCGCCGATTCGGAGCCGTCGAATGGGAGTAATTCTGAACGGCCAGTCCGAAATGTCCAGGCGCTTGATCGCCCGGCAACTTCAGGACATATTCGCCTCGGCCCAGTAATTTGATAACCGAAAGTGAAAGATCGGAGAAGTGAGCGGGATTCAAGCGCTGTTGCTGCTGGAGAAATTCTTCAAGACTCTTTGCATCCGGTTCGGCAGGCAAGTTTCCTCCGAGGGACCGAGCAAGCGCGACAATCCGCTGCCATCGTTCCGGATCACGCACAACGCGGCGAAGAGTCGGCAGGCACTTCTGGTCCAGAAACGTAGCGGTAGACTGATTGGCGGCAATCATGAAGTCCTCGACCAGAAAACTTGCGCGATTCTGGCGTCGTGTCTGCAGATCGATGACTGTGCCATCGGCCGATGTAATGGGTTGTAGCTCCGACGTGTGGAACGAGAGCGCGCCTGCTTCATGCCGCCTTTGCCGCAGAAGAACCGCCGCCTTCTCCTGCATCCTTATTTGATCCTGCAGTTCTTTGCTCTTCTGGATCTTTTCAAACGTTGCCGTCCCCGCTGGGGACGATTCTCCATCCAACCAGGCTGCCACGCCGTTATAAGTAAGCTGCGCGCCGTTTTGGACAATCGCCCGACAAACCGAAGACTCCAGAATGCGGCCGTCATCGCCACCATCGCTCACGAGTATTTCCACAACAATCGCCAACCGCTTTGCTCCTTCGTTCAAGGAACTGAGGTCGGTCGAAAGCTTGTCCGGAAGCATTGGAAATGTTTCGACGCCTGTGTACACGGATGTCGTGTTCTGCACTGCTGCCCGATCAAGAGCCGAGTTCAGTGGAACAAACCAATCCACCTCCGCGATGCCGACATAGATCCTTGTTCCGCCTGCTTCTTTCTTTGCGTATTCGATCTGATCGAGGTCCCTGGATTCATCGTTGTCAATGGAAGACCACAACCAGGAACTCAGATCCACCACATTCAAGGAATCCAGCGGCGGCTCTGTTTCCGTTTTCAGTTGCTCGATGGCCTCCGGAGGAGACTTCACGAGAAAACCCCGCTCCCGCATCGCCTGCTCTGCTATTGCTTTTAGATTGGGGTGATCCATGAAGGCCTATCGGTTGACCTCGAGCGTGAGGTGGTCACCGACGATGGACGACCAGCGATCGAAACCGATGCTGGCTGGGGAATCCCTACGGGGGAAGAAGCACTGCAGCGTGCCGAGGTGAACGCCGTTGTGGGTCTTCATGTCGAAAACAATCGAGGCCGAGGTCGTCCGGTCCTTGTTTACCGCTTTCACCGAGTACGAAACGTATTCGTCCGGAGCCTCCGTCAAGAGACGATCCATCAGGTTGGAGAAACCCGGAAACCAGACGCAATAGTCGGCCCCTTCCTGCGGTCTGGCCGATTCCAGGCTCGACATGCCCTGACCCGACAGAACCTGAGACGATCGGATCTTGCCTTTCCATGTTTCGGGATTGAAAATGATCCTGAATTCGCCTTCTCCCACATCGACAACCGCCAGCCGGAAATCCGGGAGCTGCCAGACCGCGCCGGGCGGCGCCGTTTCCGGAATCGTCTGGGGAGGACGCCGATCCGAAGCCTCGGGTTGCGGTGGCGTTGAGTTGGGCGCCGGCGGCGTTTCCGTGTCGCCAAACGAGAGCTTCACGCTGGAAAAAGCTTCCTTGCCGTCCGACAAGATAAAGTATGCGGAAGAGCCGAATGCGGTATTTCGGTTACGGCTCGCCGCGTCGTCACGGCCCGACAGCGTCGTGCGGCAAATCAAAAACTGGTAAGTGACGTCGGCCCCGCGCACGGCCTTGCAATCCCAATGGTCGGTCACATCCGGATCAAACTTGTTCCTGTCCGTAAGGCTGCGCGGGTTCAGGCTGTAGATACCATCACCATCCTGCCTGCTTACGAGGAACATGTAGGGAAGCTCAAACGTGTATGCCTGGGTCCGGGAGTCAAAGATAGCGCTCACTGGCGCATTGACGTTGACCGCAATCTGCTTGAAGTTGATCTTTCCTTCGTTGTAGGCGTCGATGCTTTCAGTGACAGGGAATTTCGTGGTGAGCTGTACGGGCCCGCGTTCTCCCCTGCAAGGCCCGCTGAAAATATAAACCGCAAGGTCCGTTCTCACTTCTTCGAGACTGCTGTGGTACCAATCGCCGAGCTTCCGGTTGTCATTGAAAAACGCCACTTCACGCCACTCGCCTCGATCTTCAACGAGCTCCGAGCACGGGATCGGTGCGGCCGTTTGAAAGGCGCGCTGCAGGTCGGCATCGCGGAATCGGCCAAACAGGCTGCGAAGCTGGTCGAAGAACTTCGCGCCATAGTCACTTTCCTGCTGAGGCCGCAATCCCGGCTCATTCCGGGCGTAAGATCCGATCGGTTTGAACAAGACAAGAATCAGGAAAAGAACGCGCAAGGGACGAACCGCTGTCCTGAACATGACACCTGCTTAACACAACGCGGGTCGCTGATCAAGCTGAGCCGCCAATTGGGCGTAATTCGCGCGATTGGCGGCCAAAAGCTCCTCCAGTTACTGGACCACGATGCTGCCGCTTGTTGCATTGCCGGTGATGCTATAACCGTCAGTCAGGATCAAGCTGAAGACGGAGGGCGCAAGATCTCCAGTGCAACCTTAGTGCCAGCAGACACGGGAATAAAAAAAGGCTCTCAGCCGGTATGACCGAGAGCCTTCATGCGGAAAAGTGACGAATTAATTAGGAGTTGCTAAGAGATTTTGCGCTGCTGTTTTCGTTCCTGCTCTTTGAAGTATTCATCGACCTCGTGGTGTGCGCGCTCCTTCGCATACCCATAGCGTTCCTGGATTTTCCCAATGAGCTTGTCCCTGTCTCCCTCTATGTGCTTCCAATCGTCGTCAGTCAGATCCGCCCACTTTTGTTTAAGGCCGCCAATCATTTGCTTCCATTTGCCTTTAATTACATTACTGTCCATATCTCGGTCCTCCCGATTAGATTGAAACTTTGACGTACCTTGGAACCGTATCGCGGTGCCATCGAAGGCCGTATCGTCCCTGGTCCCGAAAACAGATCCTGCTCCGTCCTACATGTCGGGCGGGAAGAACGTTTGCATCGATCTGTCGGCGTCTCTACACAAGAACCACTTCCGCCGGTTCTTCGAGTTCCACCTGAGCGGTTTCCTGCTCATCCTGCTCGAGGGCGCTGGGCCAGATCCAAAAACCGCCGACGAGGGTGGCGATGGTCCAATTCCCACAAATCGTCCGCCGATCATAGAATCCACAATACTCCACGCGATGCATGCCGATGTACGACTTCGTCCAGTTCGCCTGATTCGTGCCGCAGTCGAATACGCCGTCGATAACAAACGAAGCGATATCGTCGATCCCCTCACCCCGGATCTTTCCGTCCGGCGTGAAGGCAAGACCCAATCTCATGCGATGTTTCATGCCGCCGTGTTCATACTGATAATAGCCAGACCACGGTCCGGAAGGAGGGAGACTGGGGGAAGAGGGTTCGTTCAGCATGCTACTCCACCTGGAGTCTAACACCCGCACGAGACGATTCAATATGCTGTGTCAAATATCAAGAGGATCTGTCTCGGGACCGGCGACAACAGCCTTATTTGTAAGACGAAGACCTATATTCTGCCTGACGATGGTCATTTAGACTTTTTGACAGGTCCGTTTCACAACGTTCGTACACACATCAGGAGGAGAATTACATGGCGAAGGCTAAGCGGGAATCGGCCGAAACCACCAACACCGATACGAGCTCGTCGTCGCTTCCAGTTAATGAAGCAGAAATCCAATTGCGGGCGTACGCGCTCTATCTGGCTCGCGGCTGTGAAGACGGCCATGATTTGGAAGATTGGCTCGAGGCCGAGCGATCTCTCAAAAAAGAGCGGTCGGCCGCATAACTTTGGAGATGATGGGAGCGTGACAGGTGAAAAAAATATTTGTCGGAAACATACCCCACACATCGTCCGAAGAAGGATCGCTCAACCCGTCACTCACGCGGCTTCGCATTCGTCGGGCTAAAACAGGATTTGGAAATCGAAGAGGCAATCAAAGCCCTGAATGGCCAGCTCATGGGCCAACGAGTGCTGACGGTCAATCACGCTGTGCCACTCACATCGAAGCCGATACGCGACGCTCGCGCTTCCTGAATTCGCAGGCGGGGAGCCGGAGCCGGGCGACTCCGGCCATTGAGAGATCAGGCGCGTCTTCGCTTGCTGGGATCTTCTTCTTCGTGACGTGGCTGCCCCGGTCTTTGCGGCGGTTTCTGGCCGGGTTGCGGACCTGTGGGCTGCGGCTTGGGCTGTTGCGGCTGTTTCTGCTCGCGGTTCGGATCCCTGGCAGTCTCATCTCCAGGTTTCTTCCACTGCCCTTGCTTTTCTTTCTCTTCCGGGTTTCGATTAGACATTTGACCTCCTATGACAATTAATCGATGGACGACTTAATCGAAATGAGCAGACGAAGTGCCACACCCATAACCTCATGATATTTGCGCCATTGTCCGGACTACTCTTTATCTTCCTGTGGGCCTGGTCGGGCGAAATGGGCCGGTCGATGGGTAACCTTTGTGCCACAAGAATCGAGCCACTCTTAGCTTATAGGTTACTGAATGTGGATCCCTTTCCGCCTTACCGGAAGTGCTTTCCGTATAGCGCCAGAAGATGAAGGCGAACGAGGGAGTGGGAGGGCGAAGTGGGGTGGACAGTTGTGCGAGAAAGGACGCGGGCTTTCGCCTGAAGCGATTCCAGGAACTTCAAACCGAAAGCCTTGGTGCGCACATCGCTGATACCCGAGATGTACTCAGATGCTTCGTTTGTGAAGTCATCGAATGCAGCTTCGAAATTCGAGATTGTCTCCATCTTTGTTGGTATGGGCAGCAAACTATGCCACCTGAGCAAATCTTGTGAGCAGGCCGTTTAGCTTTTCCGGGTCGAAGGGCTTGCTTACGCAGTCATTGCAACCGGCCTCGAGGGCTTCTTGCTTCCATTTGCCCGCGCAGTGTGCAGACATGGCGATGATCGGAACACTTTTGAACTGCTGGTATTGCCTTAGCACTCGCGTCGCCTCAACACCGTCCATAACCGGCATCCGCAAGTCCATGATGATGACATCAGGCATGGAATCCAAAGCCACCTGTACCGCATCTTTTCCATTGACGGCTTCAATCACCTGATGACCCCACATCTCCAGCATTGTCCGCATTACATCGCGCGTGTCCTGCGTATCGTCTACGACGAGTATTTGCAAATTTGAGGCCCCCCAAGTAGCTGGTAGCACGAAGCATGCCTTTCTTTAGAGAGAATTGCCGGATCAACAGCCTCTTACTCTGCAAGAACGAAGCAAAACGAGGATTGACGCGTTTCGTTCCTCTGGGGTCATGTCCTGTGCTTGTTTCACCTACTTACCTAGTCGCCCTGATCACGTCAAAAGTCACGTGCCCATAGGGTCCTGGGGCGATCCTCAGCCGTCTGGCGGATGCTGGGAATTTCGATCAACTGTTTGCCGCGGCTGTGGTTACGGTTATCTCCCTGGTGTCGATGGCCCTGGGTTAGCAATTTCAGGCATAATTGGGAAAGGTTATGCCTATCGCTGGCAGGTGAGAAGTGGTGTTACGCATTGCTTTACTTACAGTTCTGGTTACTTCCATCGTTATCTGTGCGGAGGGAGTCCAGCAGCAGGACAAGGACTACACCGTCAGCGTGGATGTCCAGCTCGTGCAACTTCCGGTATCGGTGCTCGACAGGGATGGCCATCCCGTCAGTGGCCTTCAGAAGGACCATTTTCAGGTGTTCGAGGACGGCGTGTTGAAGGACATCTCATTGTTCAAGCATGAAGATGTGCCTATGAGCGTTGGTCTTGTCATCGACAACAGTGGAAGCATGCACAACAAACGAGAACGGGTCAACCGTGCAGCGCTTACCTTCGCCAGGGAAAGCAATCCTGACGATGAAACGTTCATCGTCGATTTCGATGACGCCGTTTACCTGGAACAGGATTTCACGGGCAACATCGCTGATCTGGTCGCTTCTTTAAGTCATCTGGATACTCGCGGCGAAACGGCTATCTATGACGCGGTGTATCTCTCGGCAGAACACCTCAATCAGGGAACGAGGGACAAAAAGGCATTGTTGTTGATCACGGATGGAGAGGACAACAAGAGCAACTACAGTCTCGAAAGAGTTTTGGCGAAACTACGCGAATCGAAAACAACTGTATATACGATCGGGTTGCTCGAGGAAAGTGATTCAAAAGGCGGTTTCTTCCGCAAACCATCGCCTGCAAGAAAAGCAAGAGAGGTCCTGGAAAAGTTCGCGGCAACCACAGGCGGCAGGGCCTATTTTCCGAAATCTGTCGATGAGGTTGAAGATTTATGCAGAAGAATTGCCCACGACATCCGCAATCACTACACCCTGGGTTACACGCCGACCAATAGGAAACAGGACGGTTCCT
>QHXD01000274.1 GCA_003223895.1 Acidobacteriota bacterium | reverse complement strand
GCCGGTTCTATTTGATTCAGAAGGATTTCAAGCGCGCGATCAATTACCTCGCCATTGCCGGAACCGAGGTAGGCGCCGGAGCGGAAGTACACAACGATCTTGGTGTTGCTTATCTCGAAAGCGGGAATGAAAACCGGTTCCAGATGGCGGTTCAGGAATTCCATACTGCCCTGGAATCGAACAGGGAATTTCTGCCCGCTATCTTTAACCTCGCGATGTTGTACGAGCGTACAGGTGACAGAACGCAAGCGGAAGTGCAGTGGAACCGTTATTTGAAACTGGATTCGAATTCAGCGTGGGCGGTTGAAGCCCGAAGCAGACTTCAAGGACTAAGTCGCTAACTATGCCGGACATTGTCCGCAAGTTCCCCCATGGCAACGCCGGGGAAACATCTGCAGCCGAACTATTGCGGGAGTGCGGAGAGAAGCTTACAGACCGGGCGCTCTGGACAAAATTTCAGGAGCGCTTCCAGGGTCTGATCTTTCTCTACCTTCTCCGCGCTCTGCGCTATCGGTCCATGAAGGATGATGCTGCGGACATCGTACCGGATCTCGCGCAGGACGTTTACTTAAGGCTGGTCCAGAACGACGGCCGCATTCTTCGGTCTTTTCGGGGCAGTACCGAATTTTCGGTCATGGCTTTCTTATCGAGAATCTCCGCAACGGTTGTCCAGGATCACCTGAGACAGCTCGGGAGCAGCAAGAGGCGAGGCCACATTGTCTCAATCGACAAGGCGAAGGTTGCCGAATTCGACGAGAGGAGTTCACCCCGGTCGTCGGAATTCGATCCGGGAACGCTCAGCGCCATCCTTTCATGGATTGACGTCAAGCGCGTTGTTGAGGGCGATCCCGACCGTAAGAACGCGCGCAGGAATGCACTCATCTTCAAGCTTCATTATGTCGATGGGTTTTTGGCAGGTGAGATCGCGCGTTTTCCCGGCTTCGAGCTTACGAAATCCGGAGTCGAGACCATACTGGCCAGATTAAGAAAGAGAATTCAGGAATGAAACACAATCTGAAACTTGCCGAACCTTACAGTCCTGCTATCGGGTATTCGGGACCCTACCACGAGATTGCGCTCCACGTGCGCGAGCTCCTGGAATGCGATTACGCGCTCGTTGCGACGGCCGACAACGACTCGATTCGTATCCAGGCGATCGCGGGGGCGGAACCCGAGATGTCCGGCAACCTGGCCGTCAATCTGATTTCGAAGCTGAGGGACTGGGGCCCTGTTGTGGTCGATGAGTCGCGCCTTGTCGCCGTTCCCGTCGGAAAGGCCGGCAAATCAATGGGTCTGCTGGTGGGTTATTCGTCCACGCCCGGACGGTTCACTGGAGAGGATCTGGAGAGACTCATGGCTTACGGTCCGATCGCCGCCGGCATTCTGGAGATTGCCGCCCTGGAGGCGCCCGGGACGACAAAAATGTCTTTGACTCCGGAGGAGTTGCTTCCCTTGTCTCGCCTCATCACCATGGGCGAGCTGTCGGCCTGCTTTGCCCATGAAGTTACGAACCCGTTGATGCTGATCCGGGGACACCTGCGCTTCGTCGAGGAGAGTCTGCCATTGGATCATCCACTGCGGATCAATTTCGAAGTGATCGATCGCGCTTCGCGCCGCATCGAAGAAATGGCCAAGCGCATGCTCGACTTCAGCCGCAAGAGAACCCCGCGTACGGAACCCTGCGACATCGGGGAACTGATTGCGGATGCGATCCGGTTCGTTCAGCCTCACTTGCGGGCTCAACACGTTGACCATCAGTTCCATCGCGCCACTGATCTGCCCCTGATCGGCATTGATCGCTGGCAGATTTCGCAGGCCCTCGTCAACCTGCTGCAGAACGCTGCCGATGCCATGGCGGATTCTGAAAGACGCGTCGTTTCGATCACTGCCAGAACCGACGGGAACCAGATGCGGGTCGTGATCACCGACACGGGGGCCGGCATCCCGACCGTCAACTTACCATTCATCTTTAATCCCTTCTTTACATCGAAGGGTGAACGCGGAACCGGTCTCGGACTCTATATCACCAAACAGGTGATCGACGACCATAAGGGTACCATTACCGTCCAGACTGGAAACCGCGGTACGAGTTTCGTCATCAGCCTCCCTCTTTAGGCTGCAGGGTGGGACATCACCTCCAGGACGGAGGCTTCCCACCCTTTCTTTTTTTGCGGATCTGAAATCTGCACTCGCCACTCGCCAATTTGTAACAAAAATCTTAAGATTTCTGAATCAGCTTTCATCGATTCTCGAAAATCGCTGAGCAAATTGTGAATCTTTGTTACAAATTGGCGATTGGCGAGTGCAGATTTCAGATCCGCTTTTCACGCTGGGCCAACCGCGGAAACGCCTTCCTTTTTTCCATTTTATGTCCTTCTGCTAGACTCGCTTGAATGGTGGCGCCGCTTCTTTTCGCTTCGATGATGATGCTCCAGGGAGCCGCGCAGGCTCCGGACGACTTCGAACAATTTCGAATCGAAATCACCGGCTCTTACTGGCGATTGAATCCAACCGGTAACGTGCAGACCCGCTCCACCGAGGTCGATCTTCGTTCAGATCTCGGTATTCGCGGCCAGAAGGGTCATGGCCTGTTCAAAGTGGCGGTAAAACCCGCCCGTAAACACAGGATCCTGTTCGAGACCGTTCCGTACAGGCTCAAGGGTCATAACACAATCACACGAACTTTTGAGTTCGGCGGGCGGACCTACACCGGCCAGGACACCATCGACTCCGACGCCAGAATCAATTACCTCTTCGGTGGCTATCAGTACGACTTCGTCAGCCGGCCGCAGGGACACGTGGGTGTGCAGGTCGGGGCGGGCTACTTTGATGCGACGGCTACCGTCACAAGCCAGAGATTTGGATCCAGTACCGAGGATGGTAAGGCGCCTATGCCCTTGATCGGCGCGGAGTTTCGCAGCTTTCCGATTCGCGGAAAGAACGCGTTCAATCTCAATGGACACGTGAAAGGAATGACTTTCGGTTCCTACGGCCACTACATCCAGAGTGACCTCAATGCGGGATTCGGCATCAGGCGGCACTTGACTCTGCAGGCGAGTGCCAGCGTCGTCGATGCAGACGTCCACCGAAAGGACCGGACCAGGGGCTTCAAGCTGCAATTTATTGGCCCGACTGTGTCTGTACAGGTCCGAGACCGGTGATGAATTAGCCGCGAATTACGCGAATTACGCCAAATGGGCGCATCAAAGGATTCTTGACGCGCCCATTTGGCGTAATTCGCGTAATTCGCGGCTGGTTGTGTCTTTGTGTTTAACTAAACCCCCCTTCGGAATTAAAATCGCGCCACCATGTTTGACAATAAGTTCAACTCGAAGTCGATCCTGTACGTCATATTTTTCCTGTCCGGGGCGACCGGTCTCGTTTACGAAGTCATCTGGGTTCGTTTAACGGGGCTGGTCTTCGGAAACACATCGCATGCCATATCGACAGTGCTGGGTGCCTTCATGGCTGGCCTCGCGCTTGGAAGCTGGAAGCTGGGGCATCGGGCCGACCGCACGGAGAACCCGCTCCGGATGTACGGACTGCTGGAAATCGGCATCGGGATTTCCGCGGCTGTCGTGCCTCTCGTTTTTCGAGCCGTGGACACGTTCTATTGGGCAATGGCGCCTTCGGTATCGTCTATTCCGGGGGGAGCCGGTTTTATCCGGTTTGGAGCCAGCTTCGTTATTCTTCTGACCCCTACCTTTCTCATGGGGGGCACACTCCCCGTGCTCACCCGCTTTTTCACGGACAACGTCCAGGAAGTCGAACGCAAAGTTGGTGTCCTCTACGCCCTGAACACGTTTGGCGCAGCAGCGGGCTCGCTCCTGGCGGCGCTGGTGTTCATTCCCGGCCTTGGCAACCTGAGAACGACTCTGATCATCGCTTCGGTCAACGTGGCGATCGGATTGTTCGCGATCTGGCTGTCCGGGCGCTCGCGGGGCGCAGAAAGCGCGGCTGAACAGCCGGAGATGTTGATAGAAGAGCCGCGGCCGGCGAATCCTGTGGCGGACAGGCTGATTCTGCTGACGCTCGCTGTCTCAGGATTCGTCTCAATGATGTACGAAGTGTCGTGGACGCGAGCCCTCTCGGCGATGATCGGCAGCTCGACCTATGCGTTCTCGATCATGCTGATCACGTTTCTGGTCGGCATCGCGCTCGGCAGCTCCATCATCTCGCGGCGGAAGCCTGCCCCGACTCTGCGCCTGCTCGGTCTTTTGCAGCTCGGCGTAGCGTTCGGCGGACTGGTTTTTATTGTGGGATACCTTGTGGCGCCCTATGCGCTCCTGGCTCTCATTCGCGCATTCTTTTATTCGTTTCCAGCTATCCTGACTGTCCAGTTCATCCTTTGTTCCGCATTGATGATCTTCGCCACACTCTGCATGGGCGCGACGTTTCCCGTGGCAAGCCAGATGTACTCGAGCAAGTTTGTGATCCTCGGACGAAGCATCGGGAACATCTACTCGGTGAATACCCTCGGCGCCATTGTGGGATCCCTGCTGGCAGGATTCGTGCTCATGCCCATCATCGGAACCGAACGTACAATTCTGGCAGGCCTGTTCTTCAATTCCGCAATGGCGCTGCTGCTGCTAACGGAATCGAAATCGTCCGGGCGTATCGCCCAGGCGGCCGCGCTGATCCTTCTCCTGGTCGCGACGGTCTCGATGAAAGGGCAGGTCTTCTGGAAGCCGGATTCGATGGATCGAGGGATCCTGGTCTACTCGAGACAAATCGAAGCGCGGCCGGAACTTACGATCAACGAGCACTATGAAGACACCGACGTCGTTTATTTCAAGGAAGGGAACAACGCTACGATTTCGGTCCGGAAGGGTGAGAACTATCTCGGCTTGAGAACCAACGGCAAGGTAGACGCGTCGAATCGCGACGACATGATCACCCAGTTGACGATCGGCTTCCTGCCGGGCTTTTATCATCCGAATCCGAAGAACGCCCTCGTCATCGGATACGGTGCAGGTGTTACGGTCGGGGCGGCTGCAGCGATCCCGGAGCTCGAAGAAATCGATTGCATCGAAATCGAACCGGCCGTTATCGGCGCCGGCCCGTGGTTTTCGCAGATCAACCGGAAGAGTTATCAGAATCCCAAAGTCAAGGTCACGTTCAATGATGCGCGCAACTACATGAACATGACCCGCAAGCAGTACGACGTCATCATATCCGAGCCCTCGAACCCGTGGATTGCCGGCGTTGCCAGCCTTTTCACCGCCGAGTTCTACGACCGCGCGGCCGAAGTCCTGAAGCCCGATGGGATTTTCGCGCAGTGGATCCAGCTGTACGAGCTCGATCCCGTAGAC
>QHXD01000273.1:16839-21470 GCA_003223895.1 Acidobacteriota bacterium | reverse complement strand
GGGGCTACATTCTGTCGCCGCTGCGCGGCTAGCCATGGCGTATTTTGGACATTTCATTAGTAGCTACCCTTTCTCGTTCAGGGCCTTGGTTGTCATTTTTCTGTGCTTTCTTGCATGGACAAGCGGTTCTGCCGTAACTCACGATCGCGTTCCACCCCGGTTCGCAACAGTTCCCGCGGTGATGCGAAATCCGAATCCTCGCGTTCCCCTCGCTTCAATCGTCACCTTTACCTCCGACGAGCCGGCCGCCGTGGCCTTGCAAGTCAATGATGGAAGGGTTTTCTATGCCGACCGGGAACTTCGAACCGAACACGCCGTTGCCGTGCTCGGTTTGCGTGCGGCAGAGCGAAATCAGGTCCGTATATTCCTGATCGACGGCGCAGGCAATCGGTCCGCGCCCTCGGCGTCGCTGGAGATCCTGACGGATCCTTTGCCCGCCGATTTTCCTCCGATCGAAGCCAGAGTCCACGAGACTTCCCGAATGGAGCCGGGAGTAACTTTCTTCAACGTCATTCGAACCGACCGCGGACTCTCCGCGTTGTTGGCGGTGGACGGCGACGGAAAAGTGGTGTGGTACTACCGCGGCAACACGATGATCACCGATGCTCGCCGCCTTCGTAACGGCAACCTTCTATTTCTGGATGGCCCCGATGCTGTGGAAATGGACATGTTCGGAAATGTCATTTGGACATGGCATCCTGCCAGACTCGATCCGGCACTTAATTCTCCGCCTGCAGTCCCAGTTGACGTCGATACCTTTCATCACGAAATTGCCGAATTGCCGTGGCGGAATCTCCTCACACTAAGCACGGAAGTGCGCCGCTATGAAGCCTATCCATCAAGCGAAACGGATCCGGGAGCACCATGGAGTCCGGCGAATGTCGTCGGCGACGTGATTGTCGAATTTGAACGAAACGGCCGGGTGGTGAATCAGTGGCGCCTTCTCGACATTCTGAGTCCTTACCGGATCGGCTATGACTCGCTGCTTGGATACTGGGATTTGACGTATCGAAACATTTTCGCCGGCACGCGGGATTGGGCTCACGCCAATGCCGTGAGCTATGACGCGTCGGACGACTCGTTCATCGTTTCTCTGAGACATCAGGATGCGGTCGTCAAGATCGCTCGCCAGACAAGTCGGATCGTGTGGATACTCGGAACGCACAATGGCTGGAGCGCGTCTCAAAGTTCTTTTCTGCTCCAGCCTGTCGGCAGGCTCGATTGGCCATTTCACCAGCATGCTCCCGAAATGACTTCGCGTGGCACCCTGCTGTTGTTTGATAACGGCAACAATCGAGCAGAACCTTTCGAACCGAAAATGGCCCTGGAGGAAGACTACAGCCGGGCCGTGGAGTATCGCATCGACCCGCGAACCAAGACGGTTTCTCAAACATGGTCCTATGGCGGACCCGGCGATGAAATCTTCTTTTCGCGAATTATTGGTGACGCCGATCAACTGCCGCTGACGAAAAATATCCTGATCACCGACGGAGCGCGGGATTTGGATGCCAATGGGAACAACTCCGAAAGCGACTCCGGAACCACTCAATGGGCACGCATTGTCGAGGTTACCTACACACAACCGGCACAGAAAGTTTTCGAGCTGGTTATCGGCAATCCCTCGCGGCTTGCGACCGTCGGCTGGCTCGTATATCGAAGCGAGCGGCTCCCGAGCCTGTATCCGCCGGAGCGCGTCCTCACGCCGCCTTTGCGCGGGAAAGTGCCGGAATGACGCTCACCAAAATTGTCGCGCTGGCAGAATTCGATGCCAGAGACTAACATTTCTCACATGAAATTCCTGACAGCGGCTGCCAGCGCGTGTTTAGTTATGTTTCTGTGCGCACCGGCTGCTGCGAATGCGCAAAATCCTCGGGAGCAAAACGAGAACGCCATCATTGAAGGTGTCGTTCGAGTTGCCGGCATTGGTACCCCCTTAAGAGGCGCACAGGTAACTGCAGCTCCGGATGCGACCGGCGACGGGTCACTAAAACAAGTTTTGACCGATTCACAAGGCCGCTTTTCTCTGAGCGTGTCTCCCGGCCAGTATCGGGTCGCTGCCAGACTTGAAGGCTTTGTGTCGCGGCAACTCGGACAGCGTTCCGATGCAAGTCCCGGAACGCTCGTTCGGCTGGAAGCCCGGCAGCGGTTATCGAATGCCGTAATCGATCTGGTTCCGACGGGAACAATCACAGGCAGGATCTTCGATCCTGACGGACGTCCGAAGGAAGGCGTTGCCGTCTCGCTGGCGACCCGGAGTTGGACGCCGGATGGCCGCCGCGCCATGCAACCGGCGTTTGCGGCCGGAGTGCGAACCGCCACAACCAACGATCTTGGCGAGTATCGTTTGTATTGGATCCCGCCTGGCGACTATTACCTGGTTGCCCGAGACAACGCTGCTCTCGGCACTATCGGATTCGCGCCAACTTATGTAACGACGTATTATCCCGGAACCCATGAAGCAGCCCAGGCCGCGGCTATTAAGGTTCCACCGGGCGCCGAACTGGGTGGCACAAGCTTTACAATGTCGCAAACCCACACCACGAACGTAACGGGCCTGCTGGTCAGCCCTGTCGCCGACGTTACCGACAGCGTCACGATCCTCAACATGACTCGATTGTCGGATTCTGTTGCGTATGAGACCACACCCGTCGTTTTCAACAATGAGACGAAGACGTTCGCGGCCGCCCGTGTCCCGCCGGGCCGGTACAAGATTCTGGCAACTCTCAGGATTCCGAACAAATTCAATCTCAGCGGAGAAGTCCTCCTGGATGTAGGCGAGGATCCCGTGCAAAACGTGTTGGTCACAGTCGCACCCAGCCGCCGGATTACCGGGAAGATATCGTTTGAAGATTCGTTGCCCACAGTTCGCAAAGCTCTGGATAAGCAAGAGATCCTCGTCGCTTTGAAGGCAGAGTCGGCTGGTCCGTTTCTCAGCACGTCCGGTATGGTGAATCCGGACGGCACTTTTGTCGTTCCCGATGTCGCCGTTCTCAATTACACAGTCGCCGTCATGGGATTGACGGAAGACTTCTATATCTCCTCCGCTCGTATGGGGGGCACAGACATTCTGCAGCGGGGTTTTCAACTGAATGGTGATCCCTCAGGACCAATGGAAATCTCTATTTCCGGTCTTGGAGGAAGAATTGAAGGACTCATCCGAACGGCACAAGGTGAAAGCGCATCGGCCGCAAGAGTTGTCCTCGTGCCCGAGCTGCCGCTACGGCACCGAATCGATTCATTCAAGGTAACCTCGACCGATCAATATGGCCGATTCAGTTTGCGAGGTGTGGCCCCCGGTTCATACAAGTTGTTTGCATGGGATGAAGTTCCGATGGGAGCTTACTTCGATCCAGACTTTCTTGGGCTCGTGGAGGACAAGGGAAGGGTAATGAAGGTCGAGAAAAACGACTATATCCAGCTTGAGGTGCCCCTCACCCAGCCCCCGCAATAACAATCCAGCCGCGGAGCGGCGTCAGAATGTAGCCCAACGCGTGAGCGTGGCGTAGGGACTTAGTAGCTATGCTCGCGAAGCTCGACCCGGCCGCGGAAAGTCCAGTACACGGCGATGGTGTACGTCAACACGAAGGGCATGCCGATGATGGCGATGAGGAACATGATCCACAATGTCTTTGGGCTTGATGCGGCATTGTAGATCGTGAGGCTGTGTGATGGATCGTTGCTGGCCGTGACAAGGTTTGGCCATAGCGCCATGCCAAAAAGAAATACGAGAGCGATGATCGTGACGCCTGACGAGATAAACGCGTGCCGCATCTGCCCGCGGAAAACGCTCCGAGGAATATTTGCCACGGCAAGGACATTAACAACAACCACGGCGGCCGCCCAGGGATGTTCAGCGAAATTGGCAGTTGCTCTCGGGATTGCGACCAGGGTGTACATGCTGCCGAGAACGTAGAAGACCAGGAACAATCCCCAGGTGTGCCAGATCCAATTCCGCACTCGATCCTGAACTTCACCCTTCGGAATCTTCAAAACCAGGTAGATCGCGCCGTGCATCGCAAACATGCAGACGACGGTCAGTCCGGCCATCACTGCATAAGGATTCAAGAGATCAGCGATGTTTCCGGTGAAGACTCCACGCTCGTCCAGAGCAATTCCGATCATGCCGTTACCCACAGCGACCCCGAACAAAAAACTCGCCACCAGGCTCGATCCGAAAAAACCGAAGTCCCAGGCACGCCGCCAGGCGGCCGAAGTCATTTTGCTTCGGAATTCAATGGAGACAGCCCGGAAGATCAAGGCAAAAAGCAAAGTCATGAAAGCGGAATAAAAACCGGAAAAGATTGTGGCGTATGCCATCGGAAACGCGGCGAAGAGGGCGCCGCCAAAGGTGATCAGCCAGACTTCGTTTCCATCCCAGATGGGGCCAATGGCGTTCATGAAGAGCCGCCGGTCCCGGTCCGTTCGCGCGAGTAAATGCACGATACCGACGCCGAGGTCGAAACCATCAAGGACCGCATATCCTGCGAGCAAGGCACCCAGAAGAATGAACCACACGGCGTGCAGATCCATACGCTATGGCTCCTTTGCTTCCGACATCGATTCTTCGTGCAGCGTTCGGCCGGCGGCAGAAGCGAGAATGTTTTGGGCTGTCGTGTGGTCGAGGATTTGAA
>QHXD01000273.1:0-16833 GCA_003223895.1 Acidobacteriota bacterium | reverse complement strand
CATTTAGTACGTAGATCCAGACCCAGAACAGCAAGGCGTAAATGACTCCGAACATCACCAGGGATCCGATCACCTCGCCTCTGCCGACAGCTTCGGAGATCGCATTTCGCGTGAGCAGTCCCTCCTCGAGCCGGTACTGAAGAAATCCCTCGGCATCCAGGACAGGCCGGCCGGAAGTATCACGAACAACGTTCGGGTGGACAATCCACGGTTGCCGGCCAACTTCTGCAGCGGCCCATCCCAGTTCATTTGCCGCAACGGCTCCAACGACGGCGAATACAAATACCCACAGCAACCAGCGCTTCTCAAAGAGCGTCCCGCGCCAGCGAAGCCAGCACGCGAAAAGCGTCAGGGCGATGAAGAACATTCCGAGCGCAACCATAAGGCGAAAGCTCAGAGAAGACACCATGACCGGGGGACGATGTTCGGGACGAATCCGATCCAGACCGATGACTTCGGCGTTTGGATCACCGTACAGCATCAGGCTCAAGCCACCTGGGATGAAAAGCAGATCCCCTGGACCTGTGTTGAAGTGCTGTTCGAATGCAGCAAACTTCGCAGGTTGATGCGCTGCCACCATTCGGGCATTGAGATCACCCGAAACAAGAGCCGCAACACTCGCAAGTGTGGCGAAGAGTAATCCGCCGCTGAAGGAGCGTCGGGCAAACTCTTCGTGACGGCCCCGGAGCAGATAATAGGCGGAGATGCTCATGATAAAGAAGGAACCCAGCAGGAAAGCTCCAATCAGGGTGTGGATGAGTCTGTTGATGGTGGAAGGGTTGAGCACGACCGACCAGAAATCGACAACTTCGGCGCGCATGACCGTCGCTCCATCGACGATCCACGGCCTGCCGTCGCGCAGCACAGTAGTGATCTGATGACCGGCCGGTGTCTGCTGCCAACTGTTCGCCACGATGATCCAGATCGACGAAAACATCGAGCCGAGAGAAACCATGATCGTCGCGAGAAAGTGAAAGCGCGGCGTCACACGATCCCAGCCGAATACCAGTACGGCAAGAAAACCCGACTCGAGAAAGAAAGCAAAGATTCCTTCCGCTGCCAAAGCCGATCCGAATACGTCGCCGACAAAGCGCGAATAGGCGGCCCAGTTCGTACCGAACTCAAACTCCATGACAATGCCCGTTGCTACTCCAACCGCAAAAGTCACGGCATACAGCGAAGTCCAGAATCGTGCCGCGGTTTCATAAACGGTTTCGCGCTTGAATAAGAACATTCCTTCGAGATACACGAGGACGACACCCATTCCAATCGTCAGAGGCGGGAATAAGTAATGGAACATGATGGTAAAAGCAAACTGGAGGCGGGATAGAAAGATGACGTCAAACATCGAAGTAAAAACGGAATTTGTCGAAATTGGCTCAGGTGAGGGTGTTCCCCTCTTGTTCCGAGGGTGTTGCAAAACTGGTTGAAGAGCGGTTCCGTCTACTGTAGCGGCGGTCTATGCCCGCCGGTATTTCGTTGATTCCAGGAAAAACCGGCGCTCATAGAGCGCCGCTACAGTAAGAGCCGGACTCTCGATTCAATGGTTTTGCTACGCTCTCCTGTTCGAGGACGCCCTCGACCCACGATCTTCGTTCACTCAAGAAAAATTTTGTCAAAAGAACAAAAGCTTACAGAGGTGGCTACATTCCCCTCTATTTCACCCTGAAGCCTTCACGCGGATCGAAGCGTTTGCCGTCAGCCCGGACAGCGTCCACCCAGGCTGCGGCGGGACTGCCGTCCCTCATCGGGTGGCCGGTGATTTTCAGCCTGGTGCCGGGTAAGAAATCGCTGCGGCGAATGCCGGCACGTTGGAGCGTGCTTGGCCCTTCGGCTTCGAATCCCCACGTGGTGACCGAGCCGTCCTTGTTTTTCACGTCCACCAGCAGCCACGAGTGCGGGTTGGTGAATTGGAACTCCTTGACCACGCCCTCAACCGTGATCGTTTTCGCTTGCTCGAACATGGCGCCGGAATGATGGGCCAGGCCCGGCACGGCCAATACGGCCAGGGCGCCGATGCTCAGCAGCACGGTGACGCTTGTTTTGATCATGGCTTCTCTCCTTCTCTTAATCGCTGCGCCCTGGCGGGCTTGCATTCGCAGCCGCTCATGGATTCTGCTTCCTGGTGAATGTGAAACCCCGAAACTCGGTCGCGCCTTCCTTCGTCTGGTAGACACTGTTGTTCTGGTTCTCAGTGCAGTTCCAGTAACGGATGCGCAGGTTCTTGTCCGGATCGTTGAGCTTCACATAGGACTGTTTCGCGTACCACGGTTCCTCGAGCGAGGGTGGATCGTAGACCCACACGTCTACGCTCATCGACTTGTCGTCTACCCTCTGCCAGATCTCCACGGTTTCCACCTGGTCGGTGTAGTCCGGCTGGGAACGCTGATAGATGCCGGCTTGCAGCTGATTCGTGTGAATCACCAGCTTCTGTCCGTCCCAGAAGCCGATCGAGTCGCCGTTGTAGAGCGGATACCGGTCCGCCTCCGGGACGTGGTCGCGGCCATCGGTATAGATCCGCCGGATGTCATTGACCATCTCGTTGATCAGCCACGTTTGGTCTGGTGTGACGATGAACTCGCGCAGAAACGGCTCTGTCAGCCAGCGGGGATGGCCCGGCGGTGAGCAGGTGGAGATCGGAATCCGTTTCAGCATCTTCGCGTGAAACTCCGGAGTCAGTTTGGCGGTGGGCAAGCCGTCCGGGGGCTGATCCGGATCGAAGGCAAAGCCCGGGATGGGAGCCCGAGTGTAGACGCCGCTCCAGTCGGGCATGCTGTTCGAGGCCAGGCGCTGCCCGCCCTTCGCCTGCTCGCGAAGCGCGCGATAGAGCTCTGAGGCAGTCTTGTGCTGACGTCCGAGATCGATCATTTGTTCCTTGGTCCGTTCCGGCGCCGGCGTCGCGGCCCTGTTGCAGGCCGGCAACAGCGTTGCCACCGCCAGAAACACCACCGAAACCACCGTTGTTCTGGTACTGCGTATCATCCTGGAATCCTCCCGGCAGGCGCAGAATACAATCATTTCCGCCCGTGCTCAACACATCTGCGCTGCCGTTGGTTTGCGGGCCTGTTGCTCCAACGAGATCAAGTTGGGTTTAGCACGTAGCCGTGGGCTTTATGCCCGCGTTCAAGTACCGCCAGAAGCATTCTTTAATTGTGTAAAGCCCACGGCTACGTGCAGACTCCCGATGTTTCCCTTTTTGGGCAATAGGCCCTTGCGCCCGGGGCTACACTCTGTCGCCGCTCGCGGCTGAATACACGAATCACAGCCGTCTTGCCAATACCAGCGTCGTGTCATCGTGACGTTCGAGCTCCCCTGTCCACGTTGCGATCGAGGCGGTGATCTCACCTGCGATTCGATCGAGGGGTTTTCCGGCGTGGCGTACCAGCAATTCGGTCAGCCGCAGGTCTCCAAACTCTTCTCCGTCTCGATTGGGCGTCTCGGTAACACCGTCGGTAAATCCAGCCAATAAATCTCCGGGTTCGAGACTGACGGTCTGCTGATCGTATTGAACGCCGGGGAACAATCCGACGGGAAAGCCTTCCCCGGGCAACCGCAGAACCTGTCCGTGCCGGACCAGCATTGGCGCAAGATGTCCGGCGTTCGTATACACGAGTTGTCCGGCTTCATCGGCGTAGAGGCCGAGGAAGAACGTTGCGTACTTTTCAGGCGCGCTGCTGGTATAGAGGTGATCATTCAGAATCGAGAGAATACTGGACGGAGACCCCACGCTTGTCCCCGCGCGCGACTCGCCGTTTGAATGCATCAACTGCGACCGCAGCGCGGACTGAATATGCGCCATCAACAACGCTGCCGAAATCCCCTTCCCCGAAATGTCACCGATGGCGAGAGCGGCACGGCCGGAGCCCAGCGACACGAAGTCATAATAGTCGCCGCTTACCGTTCGAGCCGGTTGGCAGCCGCCCCACAGTTCGAGCGTCTTCAAGCGCGGGAATTCCTTCGGGAATAGCTGAGACTGCACGTCGCGCGCGATTGCCAACTCGTTTTCAAGGCGTTCCTTTTCCTTGACCTCCAGAATCAGGTGCTGGATCCGCTCAGTCATCGCATTGAACGATCCTGCCAGCTCGCTCAACTGGTCTTTCGTTCGAATCGGGATTCGATGGGAGAAGTCGCCGGCCTGCACCTTCCGGGTGCCTTCGTACAGGTCTGCAACGGCGCGGGTGATCGAGCGGGTGAGTTTCGCTCCAAAAAGCAGAGAAACGATTTCAACGATGAGCAGCACGATCGCGGTGAAGACCAGCAGTACCACAGCAAGCGACGCCAAACTTCCCAGCGTGCTGAACAGCTTGTTGATGATCAGTGATGGACGTGAGACAACGATCGCAACCGACTGGTCGCTCCTGCCGGTCGCCAGGTCGGTAATCGGCATCAGCACTGGCCAACCGACGCTGACGTCCCACCACCCACGCGGGCCTGCTGGTGGAGATGGTCGTTGAATAACCGGATCCGGGTCACGGGAGGTCCTGATCGAAATGCCGGATCGCCGTTCGTCCGATCGACGGATATCAATCCCGGCGGCATTGGCGGTTCCCTCCACCGGCAGAACCGTGGCGACGTTCGGAAGCAAGTTCTTGAAGAAGTCGGCCGGAGCATGCTGGTATAGAAACACTTCGGTTTTCTCTGTGGAGTCTCCCGGCACTACATGTGCGCCAACGTAGTAACGTAGATCGTCTTTCAGCAGACCGACAAAACCCGGTTTCGACCATTCCGGGATATCACGAATACCGCCGTCGGCGGGAACGGCGATCACGCCTTTGCCTGTGCGGACGATGGCTCCGACCTCAGCGTTCCGCGTTTGGGATATTTCCCGGACGAACGGTTCGGCCAGCGCCGCCACACTCTGGGAGGGCACGCGATGAACCAAGCTCCAGGCCAGCCCTTGAGCCGTGCTTCGAACCAATTCGCTCTGCCGCGCGATTTCCGCCGTCGTCATGTAACCGACAACCTGACCCATCAGGATGAAGAGACCTTCCGCCACCAGGGCACAGATCAGGACGATTGGAACAACGCCCAGTAAGACCCACGTCACCAGAAGCCGGTGACGCACCCGCCACAGCAGCCTTCGAACGATGCGCGGAAACGAGCGAACCATAAAGAGGATAGTGATGATGATGAAAGCAAGACGGACAAGGCCCGAACCCGGCAATGGAAAACCTGTCGCAGCATCTCGTAAGGAATAGGTGGCCTGGACGAGAAGAGCGGTCAAAAACGCCTTATCGATTCTCGAAAGACGGCTGAATTGCTGTTGGAGCAGGTGCAGGCGCGACATCGCCACCAATCCTCGTGCTTTTTAGGCCACTGAATCAAGGGGAGTGTTCCCTGGAGAAAGTTTCTAGCCGCAGATTACGCGAATTACGCAGATGGGCGCATTCTAAAGTCTTATTTAAGCGCCCATCTGCGTAATTCGCGTAATCTGCGGCTAAAAAACTTGTCGCAGGTCGGCAAACTCTGGCCTCAGACTAATTGATCCAACAGCGCCCTGGCTTCTTTCAGGTCTGCTGTGTTCAGTCCTTCCGTGAACCAGTTGTAGATTTCGGCGAGCATCTCGCGGGCTTCTTCTCGTTTGGCCTGCGTCTGCCGCAGGCGAGCGAGACTTGTGACGGCTCGCAGCTCAAAATTTGACCGCAACATACCGCCCAAGGCGCTCGTCCCGAGCTCGATAGACTTCTCCCATGCCTCCGGAATCAAGCTTCTCCAGGATGCGATAGTGGGCGACGGTCTGCCGGCCGGTGCCCGAATCGTTCAATGTGCGCGAATTTGCGTCAGGAGCCTTGGCGAGTACCGTCCGTCCATTCGTGAACTCGATGGTCGGCCGGTCTAAGAGGGTGTTCCGGTCTTCATGCTCCTTGAGGAGCATCTCGACCTGCCGGCGCATCTCGAGATCCGCCATGCAGGCTGTGTCGAGAAAACGAGATTGCGCATCTCCGGTGAGCTCGCGGGCGGTGCGATACGTTTCATCGATTTTCTTCCACCAATCACTGTTCATTCATGGGGCGATTTTTGCTTTGTTAGCTTAGCATACGTGACACGGGAGCCGGGTTTGTTGGAGAATAATCGGCAAAAGGTCCGACACATCGCCTTTTTGATTCACACAAAAATATAAGACTTGCCGATTTTTGTAGGAGGTAGGGATGAGAAAAAAACATTCGATTTGTTTAGCAATCGTGTGCCTGTGCCTGGGAGCAATTCCTGCGCTGGCTCAAAACGCCTCACTGGTGGGGACAGTGAGGGATGCCCAACAGGCGATAGTTCCGGGTGCGATGGTTACGCTTCAGAACACCGACACCGGCGTGGAACTCACAACGATCAGTGACGAGTTGGGCAACTACGAGTTTCCAACGGTCCGGCCGGGCAACTATTCGGTCAAGGTGGAGCTGCGAGGCTTCCAGACTTTCGTGCAGGCGTCCATGGTCCTGGCGGTAGCCCAGCGGAACCGCGTCGATGCCGTCTTACGGGTCGGCGAGATTTCAACCATCGTCAGTGTAGAGGCAGCGGCGGCGACAGTTCAGACTGAAACGTCTTCTTTGGGCGACGTTGTGGATAACAAAAAGATTGGTGACATACCGCTCAATGGCCGATTTTTCCTCGATCTTGCCCTGCTCACTGCGGGCACCGTGGTTCCATCGACCAACAGCCGCACGTTTCTTGCTTCGCCAAGCGGCATCGGCATTTCGGGCATCAACGCTTCGGGTACGCGCGAGGATTCCACGAACTACCTGTTCGATGGCATCAACCTGAGCGACATGGTGCAAAACCAGATTACCTTTCAGCCGAACATCGACAGCATTCAGGAATTCAAGGTTCAAACGAATGCTTTCAGCGCCGAGTACGGCCGCAACGCCGGGATCATTATCAACGCGATTTCCAAGCAGGGCTCGAATTCGCTGCATGGCTCCGCCTGGGAGTTCGTGCGCAACGAGAAGCTCGACGCCAAGAACTTCTTCGACCGGGCCGATCAACCGATTCCGCCATTCAAGCGCAATGTTTATGGCTATTCCATCGGCGGTCCCATTATCCGAAACAAGACCTTCTTCTTTCATAGCTATGAAGGCCGGCAGGGCCGCGAAGTGGCAACCCTGAACACGCAGGTTCCAACTGCCGCTGAGCGGGCCAGCGTGACCAATCCGATCATTCAGAAAATCCTTGCCCTGGTGCCCCAGGCTAACGCGGGAAACCGGTTTCAAGCTACTACGCCGCGGAAGCGGAAATTAAATCAATTTACCGGCCGCGTCGATCACAACTTTTCGTCGCGTGACATCGTGTTCGGTAATTTCATATCGAACCACGACGAACGCACAGAGCCCACTTTGCAGCTCAATATTCTGCCCGGCTTCGGGGATTTCCGGCCGGCGCGCCGCTATTTTCTCTCGCTGGGTTATACGCACGTGTTCAGTCCAACGCTCGCCAACGAGCTGCGGGCTGGCGCGAATCGCGTAAAAATCCAGTTCCTTCCCGACGTTTTCGGCAAGTACAATCCGGCGGACTTCGGACTCACGACGGGCTCGCCGCTCTTCCCGAATATCAACGTTTCCGGCGTGATGAGGTTCGGGGGGATCGATGGATTCCCGCAGGGACGCGGCGACACCGCATTCCAGTACAACGACACTCTGTCGTGGATTCAGGGACGCCACTCGTTCAAGTTCGGCGGCGAATTCCGCCGCTTCCGGAACAACAACTTCAATACATCGACTGGTGGAGTGATCACGTTCCCCACGCTCGCCGCATTTCTTACGGGCACACCATCCACCGCCATTCAAACCCGTCTTCCGGTGACCAACAGTATTCGCGTGAGCGCCTTTGACGCTTTCGTCCAGGACGACTACAAGATGACCAGCCGATTGACCTGGAATCTTGGTCTGCGTTGGGCGTACAACGGCGTTCCCAACGAGGTTCACAACCGGCTCGCCAACTTCGATGCTTCACAGAACAAGCTGGTTACGGTCGGCAGCGGAATCGATCGGCCCTACAACCGGCAGCTCAACAATTTTGGTCCGCGGGTCGGATTCTCGTACGATCCGTTCGGCAAAGGAAAAACCGTGATCCGGGCCGGCGCGGGCATCTATTACGATCAGCCGGTCACCAACATGGTGTCGAATTTGTCTGCGAACCCGCCGTTCTCGTTCGCGGTCAACTTCACCAGCAACGTTGATCTCGCCGCGCCTTACAGCCAGCCCGGCGGAGGTCCGGCGTCAGTTGCAGCGCAGGCGGTTGATCCCAACTTCAAGAATGGCCGTCTGGTTTCCTACAATCTCAATATTCAACAGGAGCTGGCCGGCATGGTCATTCAGGCGGCGTATGTGGGATCCCAGGGCCGTCATTTGCGGCTCAACGGAGACTTCAACCAGGGAATCAACGGGGTGCGGCCGATCGCCGGCTTTTCGAGCATCAACATGAACCTGTCGGTTTCGAATTCGAACTACAACGGTTTCTGGCTCAGCCTGAATCGGCCGCTCGCGCGGGGCTTGACCTTCTCTTCCTCGTATACGTTCTCAAAGTCGATCGATAACAATTCGGTTGGAAGCTCGAATCCCGAGGCGCAGGACTTCCGCAATCTGCGAGCCGAGCGGGCTCTTTCCGACTTTGATGCGCGGCAACGGTTTGTTCTCAGCGGCACCTACCTTCTGCCTTTCAAAGCTGAGGGCGGCCTGGGCCGGCTGGTGGAAGGATGGAGCATTTCACCCATCGTGAACCTGCAGACGGGCAATCCGTTCAGTCCCATTATTCCGCTGATGGCGGACGGAAGCGGAAGCCTGCTCGCTTTCGATCGTCCGGACCTGGTGCCGGGTCAGTCGATCGCCCTCAGTAATTGGACGCCGGAGTTGTTCTTCAACAAGGCGGCTTTTGTTCGTCATCCGCGCGGTTTCGGCAACGCAGGCCGCAATATTATCGAAGGTCCGGGCTTCCAGGACGTGGACTTGTCCCTCGCGAAGAGCACGCGAATCAAGGAGAGCGTCGGCCTTCAGTTCCGCGCCGAGGCATTCAATGTTCTGAATCACCCGAACTTTTCGCAGCCAAACCGCATGCTCACCGCTGCGGACTTCGGCCGCATTACGGCCACGCGCACGACACGGGGCGATTTGGGGTCTTCGCGGCAGATCCAGTTAGGAATGAAGCTGATGTTCTAACTTCGGATGAAACCTGAAAATTGCAGGCCTTGCTCCTGCCTGCAAATGACAAGTGACAATTGACTATTGACCATTGATAAAGCTTTATCAATTGTCACTTGTCATTTGAGGCCCTGCAATTTTCAGCTTTCATCCGTGTCTTTTCTTTATTGCGGCTGCGGCTGTCCCCCACGTCCTCCTCGCCCGCCCCGCTGACCACCGCCTGCAGGAGCCGGAGGAGCAATCGCCCAGGCCACGAGTTGCGCGCCTCCTCCCTGTGGACCCCTCGCGGCGAGCACCACGTACTGACGGCCCTGATGCATGTAGGTCATCGGCAGCCCCGTTTGCGGACCTGCCGGCATCGGCGCTTCCCAGACGCTCTGGCCGGTCTTCTTATCGTAGGCATGAAATACCGGTTGTCCACCCGCGCCTTCGCCGGCGAAGAGGAAATTCCTCGTCACTAGAAGCCCGGCTTGTGACGGGCTACCCGTCGGTGGAACGTTGGTCAGCCCTGCCGCCGCAAGATTGGCTTTGATGATCGGTGGCGTATCGCCATTGGGAATCTGCCACGCGATTGTGCCCTTGCTCATGTCGTAGGCCGTGATCCGTCCATACGGAGGCTTGAGCAGCCGCAGGCCGTTCGGAAGCTGGGGAGCGGTACCACCCATCGTGTAGTCGGAATCGCAGCACGCCGGAGGATTACCCACGCCAGGGGTCGCGGTTGGATTCGCATTTTGATTCAAAAGAACCGTCCCCGGATTCGTTGCTGAACCCACATACACAAAACCCGTTTCCGGATCCGAAGCGCCGGATTGCCAATTCGCGCCGCCGCCCAGACCTGGAACCTGAATCAGGCCCTTGGATGCGCCGGGTCCAGTCGTCGCCATCGGCGGTGGAGTGTAAATCGGCCCGTACTTGTATCCTTCGAGAACCTGCAGCGCCTGTTGTCTCAGGGCCGGAGTAAAGTTGATCAGATCGTCCGGAGTGATTCCCTGAACGTCGAACGCAGGGGGCTTTGTTGGAAAAGGCTGCGTCGGGGAAGTCCACTCTCCCTTCGCGTCCGTCTGCGGGACCGGACGCTCTTCAATCGGCCAAATCGGTTTGCCGCTGACGCGGTCGAAGGCATAGGCGAATGCCTGCTTCGTCACCTGAACGACTGCTTTCACGGGCCTTCCATCCACTGTGAGATCGAGCAGGATCGGATGCGGCGGCATGTCGTAGTCCCAGATGTCGTGATGCACCAGCTGGAAGTACCAGATCATCTTCCCGTTTCTTATGTCCACGCACACCAGGCTGTCGGAGTAAAGGTTGGCACCCGGACGGGCTCCCCCGTAAACGTCATTGGTGGCCGACTCGATATTGAGATAAACGTATCCCAGTTCCTCATCGACACCGGTATATTCCGCCGAACCGTTAAGCCATGTTTCATAGCCGGGCTCGCCCTTGCGCGGGATCGTATGGAACGTCCACTTCTTTTTTCCGCTCCGGACATCGAAAGCCATGACGTCCGCTTTCACATTCGATTTGTTCACTCGGCCGCCGGGAGTCAAGGCGGGACCGACAATGACGGTGTCATGGGAAATGACGACGGGCGAACTGTTGCCGATCTTTCCCATCGGATCGCCTTTGTAGTCCAGATCGAGTTCCTTGAATAGATCGACAATTCCATCCTTGCCGAAGCTGGAAACGGGAACACCGGTTTTCGCATTGAGCTCCACGAGCTGGAAGCCCGGAGTTGCGAAAGCGATCCGCTCGTCGCCGCGGCCATCCGTCCAGTAAGATACGCCACGGTGAACTTTGCGAGGCGCATACGTAAATCGATCGCCTTCATTTGGCCGGTAGATCCAGAGCGTCTCGCCGGTCCCGGCATCGGCGGCGATCACATACCGCCGCTGATCCATGGTGAAGTACAGAACGCCGTTGACCATGATCGGCGTTGTCTCGCTTCCGATCTGGGGATTCGGGAGAAGACTGTCCGATTTCCACGTCCAGGCGACCTTCAGGTCCTTGATGTTGTCGCGGTTGATCTGATCGAGCGGCGAGTAGCGCGTGCTGCCCAGTTCACCTCCATAGAAACGCCATTCTCCGTTCCTGGCCCCTTGCTGTGCCGACGTCGTAAGAATAAAGAAAAAAGAAGCGATCAGAAGCGCGTAGCAAATCTGTCGTAGCACTCGATTCATCGCCGTTTACTCCAAAAGAATTTGTTTATTGCGGAACTCTTTATATACCTGATCCAAAAGACATGTCCAACCGAAAGGTAAGTGCGGCGTGAGAGCACGCGGGCTAAAGCCCGCGTGCTCTCACGCCTCGACCGTTTTAATCGCGCTGTTGGATGTGAGGATTTGTCGAACGCGATCCCTTAGCTGTCCGAGTGCCTGGGGATCATGATCGAGTCATCCGGCGCTCGTCCTTCTTCGCCTCTCCGAATGAATGGCATCTGTTCTAGTGTAAAAGAGAAATTCGGGGACAGACGTATAAATCACCTAATCGCGACCGGCTAAAATGACAAGTGACAAGTGACTTTTGATCATTGATAAAGCTTTATCAATAGTCACTTGTCACTTGTCATTTTAGCCGGTCGCGATTAGGTGATTTATACGTCTGTCCCCGAATTTCCCGGTGTCGTAGAATCATCCCCCATGCCGAAATCGAGACGTGAACTAGCGACAAAGCTTCAGGAGCTGAAGGACAAGACGCAGCGTGGCGATGAGAAGGCCGTCGCGAAACAGCATGCCGAGGGCAAGCTGACCGCGCGAGAGCGGATCGAGAAGTTGCTGGATTCGGGATCGTTCGTTGAAGAGTTCATGTTGGCCGAAACGCCATCGACAGACTTCGGTATGACGGAGCGCAGGAAGCCGACAGACGGCGTTGTCGCAGGCTATGGAAAGATCGAAGGCCGGACGGTCTTCGTGTTCGCACAAGACTTCACCGTCATTGCCGGCACGGTTGGCGCGGCGCACGCCGAGAAGATCGCGTACTGTATTGAGACGGCACGCAAGATCGGAGCGCCGGTGATTGGCCTTTACGACTCCGCGGGCGCCCGCATTCAGGAAGGCCTCGATGTGACGCGGGCTATCGGCAAGATCTTTTATCAGAACTCCATCACGTCCGGAGCGGTTCCTCAGATCTCCGCAATCATGGGTCCCTGTATTGGAGTTGCCGCGTACTCACCTGCGCTCACCGACTTCATCATCATGGTGAAGGGCACCAGCCAGATGTTCATTACCGGACCGTCGGTCATCAAGGAAGTGACGGGAGAGGAAGTCTCGATGGAAGAGCTGGGCGGCGCAAAGGTCCATTCGGAGATTTCCGGCGTAGCGGACGTGGTCGCTCAAAACGACGAGGACTGTTTGCAGCAGATTCGGAAACTCCTCGCCTTCATTCCTTCGAGTGCGTTCCAGGAGCCGCCGCGCACTGCCGCCGCGGATCCGCCGAATCGCCTGATCGACGACATGGAGACTCTTGTGCCGGAAGACGGGAAAAAGCCATATGACGTTCGAAAAGTCATCCGCCGTCTTGCCGACAATGATGAGTTTTTCGAACTTAAGCCGAAGTGGGCGCGCAATATCGTCACCGGTTTTGCACGTCTCCATGGCCGTTCTGCCGGCTTTGTCGCCAATCAACCGATGTTTCTCGCAGGGAGCCTGGATGTGGACTGCTCGGACAAGGCATCCCGATTCATCCGGTTCTGCAATGCGTTCAACATTCCGATTATCACGCTCGTCGACGTGCCGGGATATTTGCCGGGTACGAAACAGGAACGTGCCGGCATCATCCGGCACGGTGCGAAAATGCTCTATGCATATTCGGAGGCTTCGGTTCCCAAGATCACGGTGTATTTGCGCAAAGGTTACGGCGGCGCGAAGCAGGCGATGTGCACGCGTGAAATGGGCGCTGATCAGGTGTTCGTCTGGCCCGGCGTTGAACTTGCGGTGATGGGGGCCGCGGGCGCTGTCGGCGTCCTTTATAAGAAGGAAATCGAGCAGGCACCGAATCCCGAAGACATGCGGCGGCAAAAGCTCGAAGAATTTACCGAGAGATTCACCGGCCCTTTCGAGGCCGTTTCCAAACAATACGCCCACGACGCGGTGAAGCCGGAGGAGACTCGAATGCGTCTGATCCAGGCTCTCGAGATGCTCGCCACGAAGCAGGAAGAGCGGCCCCGCAAAAAACATGGATTAATGCCGGTATGACGCCCGTTCTATCTCCAATGGTCGGCAAAATTCTGAACATTCAGGTCAAGGCCGGCGACAAGGTGCAGGAAGATGACACGATCATCGTGATGGAAGCGATGAAGATGGAGATTCCCGTTGTCGCGCCAGGCACTGGAACGGTCAAGGAAATCAAGGTCGCACCTGGTGACATGGTGGACTCGGAGCAGGTGCTGGCCGAAATTGAGTGACAAGAACGCGGGCTAACTAAAGCCCGCGACTACATTGGGGGCAAGCGTGATCCCAAAATGTAGTCGCGGGCTTTAGCCCGCGGTCGGTACTGGCTCGAAGGCGGCGGGATTCCCGCGGTTCTCCAGGAACTTCAGTCCGGCATCGGGGAACAAGGCATACGTCAGGACATCTTCAATAAGGTTCTCCGCCAGATTGAAATTCTTTTCCCGCGCAAGTACCTGAAGTTTTTCCTGCAATCGCTGCATTTCAGGTTCGAGAAGATCTGCCGGGCGGCACGTAATCGCCGCTTTGCCATTCAGTACTTTTTTCTGAAGGTCTGTATTAACAGGCGCAGGCGTCGCGCCATACTCGCCTCGCAGCAGCGCTGCGGCTTCCTTGCTGATGATCTTGTAGCGTTGCTTCATCAAGACGTTCAGGACGGCCTGCGTTCCGACGATTTGTGACGTCGGAGTGACGAGAGGTATGAAGCCCAGATCCTCTCGAACCCGCGGAATTTCCGCAAGTACCTGGTCGATCTTTCCGGCCGCCCCCTGTTCGCGGAGTTGATTTTCCATGTTGCTGAACATGCCACCTGGCACCTGGGCCGCAAGGATGCGTGAGTCGATACCCTTTAATGCCCCTTCGAACTTCGCGTATTTCTGGCGTACCGGCCGCAAGTAAGCGGCAATCTCTTCGATGGCCTGCAGGTTGAGTCCGGTATCGCGTTGCGTTCCTTCGAGTATCGTGACGATCGATTCGGTAGCGGAATGCCCGTACGTCATGCTCATCGACGAGATCGACGTGTCCGCGTAGTCGAGTCCGGCCTCCGACGCCTTGACGATCGCGGCGGTGCTCATCCCCGTCGTGGCGTGACAGTGCAACGCGATCGGTATTCGTACGGTTTCTTTCAACCGGGACACGATCTCGTAAGCGACATAAGGCTTCAGCAGGCCGGCCATGTCCTTGATGCAGATCGAGTGGCAGCCCATCTGTTCCAAACGTTTTCCCTGTCCGTTGTGTGCACTGGGCTGACCGTAAACGCGACAGTTCCCTGGGCGTGTTTCCCGGCCCGCAGTGTGGCGCGCACGGCGCACTCCAGGTTGCGCAGGTCGTTCATGGCGTCGAAGATTCGGAACACGTCCATGCCGTTGGAAGCGGCGCGCTCCACGAATGTTTCCACGACGTCGTCGGCGTAGTGCCGGTATCCGAGGATGTTCTGGCCGCGGAAGAGCATCTGGAGACGCGTATTCGGCATCGACTTGCGAATGAGGCGGAGCCGCTCCCAGGGATCCTCGCCCAGGAATCGAATGGAAGCGTCGAAGGTTGCGCCACCCCAGACTTCGGCGGACCAATAGCCGATCCGGTCCAGCTTTTCGCAGATGGGCAACATGTCGTCGATTCGCATGCGCGTGGCAAGCAGCGATTGATTCCCGTCGCGCAGCGCAACTTCGGTGATGCCGAGCGGTTTTCTATCGATCAATCCGACCTCCCGAATCTCAGTCTATAGTGCGATCAGGAATAAGGAAATCCGCTTGCAACCGTATCCTTCATGCCCCTCATGCGAGTCAAGCACCCGTCCCCGCCAGTTCCGCCTCAAAAGCGGGCCGGAGAGAGTGGGAGAGGGCGGCCGAAGGGCCGGCTCGGCTGGCTTGGCTCCGGGCGGAAACTATTCTGGTCATGGTGGTTATGGATAGCCGCCGCCATTGCCCTTGAAATTCTTGGCCATTGGGGGCCCGGCGTTGCCTGCGCGGCAATCGGATTCGTTTTTTATCTCCTCACCCCGCAGGAACATGTCCCGCGGTACGGTCTGGATACGGCATTCGCCGTTCACTCGCATGAATTCCTGACGAGCATTGTCGGGACCACTGGCGTTCCACTCGTGAAGAACAACAAGATCACCATTTTGAATAATGGCGATGAGTTCTACCCCGCGATGCTGGAGGCTATCGGCAATGCGCGGAAAACGATCACGATGGAAGCCTACATTTTCTGGAAGGGCGATATCGGCCTCCGCTTCGCTCAGGCGCTGGCTGAGCGCCGCCAGGCTGGAGTCACGGTAAAACTACTGCTGGATGCTGTCGGATCGGCATCCATCGGCGCCGAAATTGAGAAGATCCTGCAGGAAAGCGGATGTGAGCTCGTCTGGTATAACCCGATCCGCTTGAGAACGATAAGCCGTTTCAATAACCGGACTCACCGGAAATCCCTGGTTGTGGACGGCCGGATTGCGTTCACTGGAGGAGCGGGTATCGCCGATCACTGGACCGGCAACGCGCAGGACCCCGCACACTGGCGCGACATTCAGATACGTCTTGAAGGACCGGATGCGTTTGGGCTGCAGACCGGCTTTGCCCAAAACTGGCTGGACACCACGGGAGAGCTCGTCAGCGGGGAAGGATTTTTCCCGCCATGTGACGCTGCGGGCACAATGGCCGCCCTGACGATTCTCAGCACTCCGGAGGCTGGATCGTCGGCCGTTCGTATCATGTACTATCTATCGATCGTTTCGGCCCGGCACAGCATTTACATCGCAAATCCTTACTTCATTCCTGACGATGCGGCAACGGAGATCCTGATCGACGCCAGGCACCGCGGTGTCGATGTGAAGGTAATGATCACCGGCATTCATAACGACATGCGACTGAGCCGCTACAGCAGTATTCATTTGTATGGAAAACTGCTCGAGGCCGGCATCGAGATTTACGAGTACAACCGCACGATGCTGCATCAGAAGACGATGGTCGTGGATGGAATATGGTCAACGGTCGGAACGACAAACTTCGATAATCGCTCTTTCGCTCTGAATGAAGAAAGCAACGTTTGCGTCCACGACCGAAGACTCGCCGAGCAACTGGAACAGATTTTTATGGAGGATCTGAAAGGTTGCGACCAGGTCACACTCGAAAATTGGCGTCGCCGTGGATTAAAGACCCGCCTGCTCGGTGCGGTTTGCGTTTTCCTCAAAGACCAGACGTAACGCGGGCTAAAGCCCGCGACTACATTCAGACCTGAGGTTGTTGGAACCGCCACCGGGACCCGGTGCGTTTGGCTTCCCAAATGTAGTCGCGGGCTTCAGCCCGCGTTTGGGTTCTGAGCTGTTTACAGGCCAGCCCCGTTAATGAGACACTCCTTAAGCCAGCTTTGCTGAATTCCGAGTTTTAAGGTGTACCAGCCACTGTCCTCCATGTCTTTTCAACAAGTTAGTGCCGTGGGTCCGCCTGTCGTCTTTGCTCCGGCAACCCCTTTATCATCAGCGGATCGCGGTGGCCGGCTGCTCGTCGTGAATTGGAACATGCACGTGGGCAACGGAAATATCCTGGAGTTGATCG
>QHXD01000272.1 GCA_003223895.1 Acidobacteriota bacterium | reverse complement strand
GTCCAGCTTGGGAAGCTGGCATTCTACCGCTGAATTACTCCCGCTAAATCGGGCTCTGACTATAACAGAAACAGCAAGTTGCGCGCTAATCCAGAAATGCGCCGCGTGTGAGAGATGGCGCCAAGTCACCAACTCGCGCATCGTAGCCCAGGCGGTTGAAACGCGATGATGTCTCTTTTCTGATTGCGAGAGTGTTCCGGACAGATTCATCTCGGGTCCGGACGAACAGATTGATGGGGTGCAGGATGCGGGACACCTTATCTGGGCTGAAATTCGGACCAGTTTGTTGGATCCGCACACCCTGCTCGCGGCGGCCGCCAGGAGCAACGGCGGCAAGAGTGCCTTACCGCAGCCGCTGCGCTATGCCAGAAATGGCTGTGCCGGGATCTGCGCCTTGGAGGAAAATCGTGTCGCCGTCATTTACCACGGTAAAGACATAGTTGATCCGGTTACCGAGTGAATCGCTGTAAGAGGCGGTGCCACGACAATTGCTTTCCAGCTTGAACACGCCCTGGAACGAACGCGAAGCGTACTGTCCCATAAAGCTGAAGGTGTCGGCCCCCGTGAAAGTCCCGACGGCATTGTAAGCGCGGTCCATTTTGTGCGTAAG
This sequence comes from Acidobacteriota bacterium, assembly GCA_003223895.1. Classification (GTDB taxonomy): domain Bacteria; phylum Acidobacteriota; class Terriglobia; order 20CM-2-55-15; family 20CM-2-55-15; genus 20CM-2-55-15. The sequence continues at coordinate 4,444 of QHXD01000272.1, read as the reverse complement.
GGTGCCTGCCGCAGCAACATTCGCAAAACCTGGCAGGCTGCCGTCCAGCCGATACCCGTATGTGCCCAGAATCATACCGCTGTGACAACTCGGCGTTCCGCGGGGCTTGCTGATCCGGCGGCTGATGCCGTGCAAAACAACCCCGGGGTTCGTATTGAGCAATTCGATCTGGTCGCCGCCATCGGTGGCAATGAAGTTGTACGTCACTTCGAGATTAAGTGCCGGCATGGCGAACTTGCCGGAACCGGTGCAATCACTGTTTGTTCTGAACGTTCCGTTGCTGCCCGACGCAGGGAAGCTTTGATTGCCGAGGATCAATTGCACATCCACAGTCATTGTGCCGTCAGGTTTGTGTGTGTAGATGCCGTTGACGAGAAACGGGCCGACACCGACGATGATGCCGGTCATGCGATAACCATATGTACCGGTCGCTGTTTCGTTGGTGCAACCCGGCGTGCGGTTCGCTGTTCGAAAGCCTGGGTGGTCATCGTCCTGCGCAAGGGCGGCGGTTGGGTTGGAAAAGGCGGCGAAGAGTATGGTGAAAGCCAGAGCCACTGCGGCAGAAACGGAGCATTTCATTTTGTCTCGCATCGTTATCACTCCTTCAATCTGTGGGTTGATGATGGATTGTTTTCACGAAGCGCTTAATTACGCGCTCAGAGAACAAGCGTGTTTCGCGAGAAAAATGGATCAAAATATTTGCGAACAGTCACAGTTCTGCTGCTGTCGCCGGCGACCGACTGCCCACGGGAGAAAATGCGTTCGGAGGATGAGAACTGAAATTGATTTTCAGTTCTCATCCAAATCCACACCTCCTAGAAGACAAATTTCAGGCCGAATTGAATCTCCCGGTTATGCGTGCTCGTCGTAGTGATTCTCCCTCCGGCATCGTTATAGGAACCGTCCTGGAGGATCGGCTGCAGGTTCGGCTGGCCGAGATTGGTGTGGTTGAGCACGTTGAAGAATTCCGCCCGGAACGTGAGATTTCTATTCTCCTTGAAGGTGAACCGTTTGAACGTGGCGAAGTCGAAATTGACGAGCCGGGGTCCGATGATGGTGTTTCTTCCTACATTCCCGAGGAAGCCTGGAACCGGAGTGCGCAATCCCAATGGATTCGGAAGCGCGAAGGCGTAAGGATCGTACCAGTGCTCCGCGGTTCCCAACTGCGTCTCGTTCGAGCCGACGCCATGGGTCGGATTCAGGCTCCTGCCCGGAACCAGATCGGGCCGGTCGCCGGCACCGGAGTTTCCCGTTCGAGAGTAATCAAACATCAACTGTGGTGTCAGCGGCTGTCCGGACATGACCAGGGAGGTACCTGAGATCTCCCATCCGCCGAGCAGCGCCGCGGCCGCGCGATTGTTAAAACGGAAGGGGAACGGATAGCTGGCGCTCGACGAGAAGACGTGCGTGGCGTCGTGAGCGGCTCTCCCCCATTCCCGTGCCGAATCGTCCGGATCCAGGCTGGTCGATGGATCCCTCTGACCGTTGTCGCCATTATTCAGGCCGCCCTGCTGGTCCATGACTTTGGAGAAAGTGTAGGCAGCGGTAAATTGCACCCCGGAGGCTGCCTGGCGGATCACCTTCACTTGCAGGCCGTCATAGTGCGAGTTGCTGTCGTTGGTTTTCGTCCGCACGCGGTCCCAGTTCGGGTTCCGGCGCGTGATGTTCAGTGAACTGCACGCCGCGGCCGGGTTCGGCCCGAAGCAGTTGGCGGCGGCCGTCCCCCTTGCCGGATACCACTTCTGCCCGTTCACGATTTCGTAGTTGGGATAATTGAGCTGGATGTAGCGCGTGAGATGCCGGCCCTGCGAGCCGACATAGGAGATTTCAATCATGCTCCGCTGACCCAACTGTTGCTGGATCGCCAGGCTGTAGTTATATTTGGTGCCGGCGGGCATGGTTGGCCAGATCGGCTCCATCTGAACGGCGGCGACGTTTGCAAGCGTCAGCAGGGGAGCCGCATTCGGAAAGGTGGAAGCCAGCGTACTGGCGTCACGCGCTCGGAGGCGATGGAAGAAAGGTGGATACTTCGACGTTTGCTGGTTGAATGCAAACGGAACGATCAGGTCGTGGTAGATGCCGAACCCACCGCGCACGACCCGCGTGGCCTTGCTGTTCGTCTGCCATGCAAAGCCAAACCGAGGTTGGAAATTCTTGTCCTCAGTTTTGAAAAACGACTTGATCTTCGGATAGACGGTTTCCGTCGCGTCCCGGATATCCAGCAGGTTCGAGACCTGGTTGTTCGCTTCCCTGGGGTCGGTCGTCGTCTCCCAGCGCAGTCCCAGGTTCAAGGTCAACCGCGGGTTCATCTTGAAGTCATCCTGCATGTAGAATCCGAGCATGGTCTGGCGAATGCCCTTGTAGCCCTCCTCCCCGATCGGCACGCCGCCGAAAAGCTGCGGCTTGGCCAGGATCAGGTCCTCGATGTTCTGAAAGGTGTACTGGCCTCTCGATTCCGACTGGACGGTGTTGTTGTTCTGGATGCGCCGGACCACGCCACCCCACTTGAAGTTATGCCGGTTCTTCACGTAGGTGAGATCATCCCCATACTCCCAGAGGTTGTACACCCAGAATCGCGGGAAGGTGGTGTTCGATCCGACTTCGCCGATCGTGGGGGTCCCGCGCTCCTCACCGACGGTCAGCGTTCCGATGATCTTGCCTGGGACGAAGGTGAGGTTCCTGGCCAGGTCAGTGGTTGCTACCGCGTCCTGGAATTGAGCCGACCGATTAAAGGCGAGCCGGAAGGCATTGAGCAAAGTCGGCGTAAAGACCGTGTTGCCTTGCAGCGTTACATACTGCCGGCGCGCACGCGATTGCTCCTCGATGTTTCCCACCACTAGTGGAGCGGAATTGGTGTCATCGTCGAATTGATATCGGCCGAAGATACTTGTCGAAGACGTGAGCTGGTGATCGATACGGCCCATGAAGAAATCCTGCCGGATGACGTTGTTCGGTGCCCCGACAAACTCTCCGATGTACAAGTCGTCTCCGGTGACGCGGTTCTTGAAGACCTGCCCATTGGGGTCCGGATAATATTGGAAGAAGGGAACCATTCTCCCGCTTGGCGTAACGGTATAGGTCCCGTATGACCCCCTGCTGTTAATGGGGCTGCCCGGGCAAAGCCGCGCCGCTTCGCTTCCCGGTATCCGGTTCGCCGGCGGCACACACGGCAGGATTCCCCGCTTGGCCGCGACGGTTGGAACCACCGCAATCGTGGTTTCGCTCCGCGCCTGGCGGAATCCCTCGTATCCGCCGAAGAAGAAGGTCTTGTCCTTTTTGATCGGCCCTCCCAAAACCCCGCCAAACTGGTTCCGGCGGAAGGCCGGCAGATCGGCCTTGCCGTCACCGTCTCTGTCTTCCAGGTCGAAGATGGTCCGGGCATCGAACGCACTGTTTCGCAAGAACTCGAACAGAGTCCCGTGCAATTCGTTGGTGCCGCTCCGCGTGACTGCCGAGACCACAGCGCCTGAAGCCCGGCCGTATTCGGCGCTAAAGGTCGCGGCGACGATCTTGAATTCCTTGATCGCATCCACGCCCAGATTGGTTCCCGCCGAACCGCCCGGCGTCGAGTTGGACGAGTCATTCACATCCGTCCCGTCGAGCAGAAAGCTGTTCGAATAGCTGCGCGAGCCGGCCACGCTGAATTTGTTGGCGCCCGAGCCGCTGTTAAAGCCTCCGCCGGCGGTTCCGTATTTCACAACGCCGGGGATCGTGTAAGCCAATGTGTCCCAGCTTCTGCTGTTGAGCGGCATCTCCCGAATGGTCCGGTCATCCACCAAACCGCCCATGTTTGCGTTCGTCAATTCGACCAGGGGCGCCTCGCCCGTTACCTCCACCGTCTGGTTCACCGCTCCCACAGCGAGCGTGAAATCGACGACAACTTCCCGCCCCACCGTCAGCGCAATGCCCGATCGGACCTGGCTTTGAAACCCTTGTAGCTGGGCGGTCACCTGGTAATTGCCCAGCCCGAGCGCCGGAGCGGAATACCGCCCCGTCTCGTTGGTTGTGACCGTGCGTGAGATCCCCGTATCCTGATTGTGAATCGCCACACTCACCCCTGGCAGGACCGCACCGCTTGCATCGTGCACAGTCCCGGAGACTGTGGCTGTGTTGACCTGCGCGAAAGCGAGTTGGGCGCAAAGCGCGAAACCCAACAGCGCCAGAGAGAAATTTCGGATCGCCATGAACCGCCTCCTGGCTAGTTCAGAATGAACTAGCGCCGAAACTGCTGCTGTCTTCAAATTTTGATTTGTAAAGGAAAACCTGCTGATCTTATACGCCCCGGAGAAACCGGATTCCAAGCAGTTTTTGATGAAGTTACGGCGTCTTCAAATCAATCGGGGATCCCGTATCGATTTGGGCACAAGACCAACCGCCAGAATGAGACCCGCAAGAAATCCCACGACGTGACCGGGCTTTGGGTAATGAGCGGCGATTAAATCCA
>QHXD01000271.1:10416-10672 GCA_003223895.1 Acidobacteriota bacterium | reverse complement strand
TCGACGCCCGATACGCGGTTGGCGCTGGCATAAGCAAAGAGTGCCGAGGCTAGAGGCGGAGTCGGATGGATGTAGTTCTTGGGTGTCGTATCGTCGTATTCGTGAACGTGCCCGCTGATGCCGTTGATCACAGAAGCATGAAGCGGGTCCAGACGTTCCGATCGCGCAATCAGACTTGCAGTGGGTTTGCCCGAATAGGGTTCCAGTGCCCGAAGCGCGGTGTCGACCGCCGGTTCGCGGCTGCCGCCCACGGCAC
>QHXD01000271.1:9681-10355 GCA_003223895.1 Acidobacteriota bacterium | reverse complement strand
GAACCCTGGTTTCCGACATCTGTTCCCGCTATTTACCCAGCAAGTGAGGGAGATCCTGTTCGTTTTCCAGGCACACGTAAGGCAGCAGATCCGTATCGAGCGCGATTGTCTGGTTCAGTTTGATCGTCCATGGCGTCGTGAACGTCTGGGGGTCGTCCACTGTGAGATCGATTTCCAGGTTGCCGTAGTTCATCCGGTGAAACCGCTCCGTGATTTTCGCCCCGCCCGACATCGGAGTGCCGCCGCGGTCGAGCCACGTGCCGTCGCGCATACCAACCGTTTCGACAACAAGCGTGTCGCCGTCCCACTTCGCGGACGAATAGCCGAGCCATGTCGGTTCCGGATCGGCGGGCAACGCGCGTCCGTCGGTGAATATCTGGCGGAAGCTCATGTCCATTTCGTTGAGAATGACAAGGAGGCCGGGGATCTGCACGATTTTTCGCAGCAAGGGAGTCGTGTGCAATTTCACCGGGCCACCGGGAAGACATCGCGAGACGGGATCATCCTTCCCATTCTCTTCTGCCCGCGCTCTCTTAACTTCCGCTGCAGCAGGCTGCAAGGGAAGGCCAGTTTTCAGCTTCCAGCCAATGTTCAAAAACTCCTGCGGGACCTGCAAGTCGAGACAGCCCTCCGGCGGACACGGCCGGTTTCTCTCCGGCTCCCAGATTCCGGAG
>QHXD01000271.1:0-9620 GCA_003223895.1 Acidobacteriota bacterium | reverse complement strand
TGGGGTGATTGAGCCACTGTGCGTGGAGATGGGTGGAGAAAGTAAAGACCGTGACTACGAGAAAGGCCGCATTTATGGCTGTCCTTGCATATCGGAAAATGTATTCCCCTCCTTGAGAAGGAGGGGTGGCCGGGGTGGTCAGTTCGGCGAAACGTTTCGTGTGAGCGACCACCCCGTCTGCGCCGCTTCGGAACGGGGCCTTTTTCTTGATGGCGCAGCCACCCCTCCTTTGCAAGGAGGGGAATATATTGCCCAAATTCATTCGTGCCTCACTTTGCCAGCGGGTCTGGCCTGAGTTGGAATTTTACGACTTTGGTCTGGTTTTTTGTGCCGCCTTCGTTATGAAACACGGCTCGCGTGGCCCAGGTGGACCACAATCCTTTGCCTTTCCAGCCGGCCTTCGGATCGTCGATCCTTCCATCCATGCCTTTCGCAAAGAATCCGTTCGGGTACGGAACGCGGAGGACGGTGAACTTCCCGCTGTTCGGGTCCAGCGCGAGCAGCGAATCGGAGTCGTTTCCGGTTGCGATCGGTGTGTTTTTGCCGAGGCCGAACGTGTCGAACTGATCCACCCAGTCGTAGTAATGAGAATCCGCGCTCCCGGGATCCGTCACGTTTTTGAACTGCGGGCCCGGCGTTTGATAAAGCTTCCAGCCTTCCTTGCACTGCTGCCCAGTAGCCTTGGGGCCATTCAGCGGCCCTTTGCACTTGCGCCGGTCAAAGCTGGCGAAGTGTCCGCTGGAGAGCACGGTCCAGACGACGCCGTTACGATCCACGTCGAGCCCGCGCGGTGAGAAGCCTGGAGCGGGAACGTCGTAGATTTCGGCCAATGCGGTGTTCGTGGGGTCCGACCCGGGATTCAGACGCACGATAGAACCGGGATAGCCTAACACGGTACCCCACACTGAGCCGTCGGCGGGACTCGGCATCACACCGTAGAACGAGGCATTGATGCGGTGGTCTTTCTTCGGATCCACCGGTTGGTCGGGTTCCGTGTAGGCGTCGCGTTTTTCGTTGCCGTTGGTGTCGAGCACCAGCACCGTCCAGCCCTGCGCTTTTTCCTCGTTGCCGGTCTCGTCGAACATCTTGGTGTTCAGCCAGCCGACGACTGCGCCGCCACCCCCGCTCGAAGTCCACAGCGTGTTGTTGGCATCTTCGGCGAACACCAGGTGGTGGGTTGAGAAACAAGTTCCAACAAGCGTGACCTTCTTTGTCTTCGGATCGTAGACGGCCAGGTGACGCGTGGCCTGGCTGAGCGGCATCACCTTCGCTGAAGGATTGCTCGAACCTTCCTTGCAGAAGGCCGGATTGTCATTCGGACTAATTCGGGACGTGAACCAGACGCGACCTTTTCCATCGAACATCGGATTGTGCACATTGCCTTTGCTGGTCCAGATGTTTTCATCGCCCCAATACGCAGAGGGTTTGACCGGTGGTCCCGATGCGGGAGTCGTATTGGGATCGCGAACGGGTACGGTCACGCGGTCCGTCGTGTTGCGCACCGGATCGAGTACGGGCAGGTAATCCGAGCTCAGCTCTAGGGAACCGAAAATCGGACCGTTGGCATTGAGAGTGGGATTTCGCTTGTCCGTTGCGATCTCATCATGGAGATAAGACTTCGGATCGGCCCAGTCCCACTGCGTGATGACGACGTTGCGTTCCATGCCCTGCGGCCGCGGTGGCGCCGGAGGCACTTCGCCGGCAGCGATGCGATCGGTCCAGTCGGCGAACATCGACAGTACGCGTTGTTTGCCCATACCGTTGATGCTTGCGAGCATCTGGCCGCCCGCCTGTCCTGACTGAACGCGGCGCTCCCACGCTGCTGCCGAGGACGGGAACGTGCCGAGGGCTTTAGGAATTTCACGCGTGCCTTTGCTGCCAACTTGATGGCACGACTCACAACTGTCGGTCTTGAGCAGGTGCAGCAACTCGCCCTGGCTCTTGAGGTTTTCTGCGAGGCCGTTGGCGCCGCCCTTTCCGGGGAACTCGTTCTTGTCCGGAATCTTCATCAGGGAGTACCAGTAATTACCGGGATAATACTGGGCGGCCGCACGCGCATCACGTGCAATAACGGCAGTGAGATTCAGGTTCTTGCCGGGCGCGGACTGAACCGGTTGCGAATCCACAAGGCCGTAGCCGCGCACCCAGACTTTGTAATTGGCCTTTGGTAGATCGGGCACCAGGTAGCGTCCCTGATCGTCGGTGACGACAATCCGGATGAACTTGGTCGGGAGGTCCGTCGTTTCCGCGATCACCCACACGCCGGCTTCCGGGCCCTTGCTGCTGGTGACCACGCCGCCGATGTCGTCGTTATCAACGCGGACCGCTTGTCCGGCTGCCTGTCGTGCACCGAGGCCGGTCAGCGAGGCTGTCAGGAACATCGCGACGGCGACCATCGCAATGCCTGCATAGAAAACTCTCTTCGTCCTCATCTCATTCTCCTTTATTAATCTTTTTCGCTGGGCGGACGCCACGGAGCGATGTGCCCGTCAAAAAAGTCCTTGTTGTTCTCTTCGCAGGAATATTCCATGATCCGGTCGTTCACCCGGAGCGTCCAGGTTTCTTTAATTGTCCAGGGTTTCGTGTAAGTTTTCGGATCGTCCAAAGTGTACGTGTGCTCGGCGTGGCCGTAGTCGATGCGCCGGAACGTGTTCGTGATCTTTGCCTGTTCGCTCATCGGATGGCCGTCGGTATCCACTCGCGTGTAGCCATTCAAATTTGTCGTCTCGATGACGAGCGTGTCGCCATCCCAGTGGCCGACGGAATCGCCCCACCAGGACGCTGGTAGTTCCTTGTCTTTCGCACGGCCGTCTGTTGGAACAACGTGGAACCACGAATTCTGCTCCGCGAGGAAGACGAGGAAGTCGTTGTCCTGAATGATCTGGACCGGATGCGGTCCGTAGAGCGTGCGGGATAAACCGAAGGGCAGGCAGCTGCCTGTGTAATCTCCCTTTTCAGCGGTGTATTCGTCCCATTGCTTTTTGCCCCAGGCCGTATACGGAAGTTCCGGCACATATCCCGGGATGTTTTTGTTTGTCACGTCGGCTCTGCGCACCTGGCCCCAGAGACCGCTCATGTTCGGTTTGCCATTCGGCAGCCGCGGCGCCGGGTTTTTCATTATGGGCGGCTCCGGTGCCCGTGCCCGGCCCTGCGCGAGTGCAGAGGCGGGTACTGCGAGAATTGCAAGAACGGTCAGAGTAATAATCGAATTCAAACAGGCTTTCACGTTGAATTCTCCTTTCTCCGAACGCGGGCTAAAGCCCGCGACTACATTTGGGGGTCGTGTATTCCCAAAACGGGGCCCGTTATTCCCGAATGAGGGCCCGTGTATTCCCGAACCGATTTCCCTTCCGAATGTAGTCGCGGGCTTTAGCCCGCGTTCATTCAACCTAGTTAGTCGCGAAGCAATAAAACAAGCCGGCGCCGCCGGTACTGACGAGGTTCGGCTGGCTGCAGCCTCGGCTCGGGTGCGCGGAGTTCCAGGAAACATTGCCGCCGCCGGTTCGATCGTGATGACCGAGTTGGGCAACACCCATGTTATTGCTCGTCCAGTTGTTGCACGTATGGTCCATGCCGTCTGTATAAGCCCTGCCGTCCGGTTGCGAGCCAGTCAGCATGTCGTGCGTATTCGGCATATCGCCGACGCCGTTGACCGGCATTCCTTTCTCAGTAAACGCCGTAGCCTTGCTTATGCCGTTGCCGACACGCGCCTGGTCGAGCGTATCGCCATGCAGGTCCGCGACGTTCTGGGCGACTCCATACCATGGTCCGGCGCCGATGCGATCCCGCGCGTTGACGGCGCCTGGACCCTGCGTGCTCATATACGCATGCCACGTCTTGTTGCCGGCTCCCGCAGCCATGGCTAAGGACTGACACCACGCATCGGCTCCTGCGATACCACCCAGATTCGCTCCGTCGCCCTTACCCACGCTCGTTATAAAGAAACTCATAGGTTGCTGAGGTGCTTGCGCACCCCGGCCGCCGGCCTGCGGTTGCTGCGCGAGCATCAGGGAGCCCAGCAACAACACGACGGCGGCTAGAAACACGATCATCGTCTTCATAGTGGTTTGCCCTTTCTGTTGTGTCCAGTTGTCTTTCTGGAAATGATGACCCCTCGGTGGTTTGTCTGATTTCCGTGTCACTATAATCCGGCTGAGGCCGCCTGACAACTTCTGCTATTTGGCCCTTTAAGATTTTACAAGGCGGACCTGATCTGACCGGCGACGAGCTAACATAAGAGGATTCGGCCGCATTACTTCAGGCAATTGTCCTTCTTGACTTTAAAGGAGGCTCCATGAGCATTGATTTTAGTTCCGTCATGCGTGGGCAGCTGGAGCAGCGCCGGGATCGGGTCGCCCGAGCGATTTCTTCCGGTGGGCCCGATCCTCAATTGACTGCGTTACTTAACGAGGTGGACGCGGCGCTGCAGCGCCTCGAGTCCGGAACATATGGTTTGTGCGAGGTTTGCCACGACACTGTGGAAGCCGATCGTCTGATCTCAAACCCTCTGGAGCGCTTCTGCCTGGATCATCTTAATGCAAAGGAACGGCGCGCGCTTGAAGACGATCTGAACCTGGCGTCGCAGGTTCAGCTTGGACTGTTACCCGATCACGGTCTGCGCTTCGACGGGTGGCGTTTTGACTATTGTTATGAGCCGGCGGGACCGGTCAGCGGCGATTACGTGGACATTGTCCAAACCCGGGAAACCGACATCTATTTCGCTCTGGGCGATGTGTCCGGCAAGGGAGTCGCCGCTTCCATGCTGATGGCAAAGCTTCACGCCGTTTTCCGGAGCCTGATCTCGCTCCGCCTCGGAGTGGATCAGCTCATCGAACGGGCAGGCCGCCTGTTTGGTGAAAGCACGCTGCCGGGTCAATACGCGACACTCATTTGCGGACGCGCATCGAAAGACGGAGAAATCCATATTTGCAACGCCGGGCATCCTCCCGCTCTGCTGATACGCGGCGGCAGAATCGAACCGATTTCGGCGACGGGACTTCCGCTGGGCATGTTCCCGGATCAGAAATTCTCCATCGACCGGGTGAAGCTGGAGGCTGGTGACACTCTCCTTTTATATACAGACGGGGTTCTTGAAACTTTGAACAATACAGGCGAAGAGTATGGGATGCCGAGGTTGGTCCATATTACAACGGCATCGCGCTCCATGCCGGCGGATCGGCTCGTCGCAAGCTGTTTGGCAGACGTGTCGACATTTCGCGAGGGCAGTTCCAGATTCGACGACATCACCATGATGGGGATTCGACGCGAAACAGGTTGATGGGTTAAGCTTTTTTGGTATCTGCGCATTTCCCGCTTTATCATTCGTCCGTCGAGGAGTTGCTATGAGGCGTTTGTGGGTGTGTCTATGGCTGTTTCTTGCTGCAGGAACTGCATGGGCAGCACCGTGTATCACGGCCACCACTGCGTGCACGGAATGGATTACGGTGGCGGGAGGACCGGCGCGCTCCCTCGTCTACCGCACGTATTCGCTGGATGCCAGGAACGAGGATATTACTCGCGCCCTCATCATGGTTCACGGCGCGGGCCGCGATAGTGACAGCTACTTTCGCCATGTTCTTGCCGCTGCCTTTCTGGCTGGCGCTCTGGACAATACGGTAATTATCTCACCACGATTCGCCTCGAACGATGGAAGCGGCTGCCGAGACAAGCTGGCATCCGAAGAGCTGAATTGGAAATGTAATGGATCCGATACGTGGCGCAGCGGCGGCACAGCGGTGGACAACACGAAGGCCACTTCCTTTGACGTTGCTGACGAGATCCTGCGGAAACTGGCGCGCAAACAGATCTTTCGGAACCTGAAAGCCATTGTGGTGGCCGGTCATTCTGCCGGTGGTCAGTTTGTTACGCGCTACGAGATGGCCAACCAGCTACACGATCGCCTGGGCCTTGCCATTGCCTATGTCGTGGCGAACCCGTCTTCCTATGCGTATCCGGACAGCCTCCGTCCTACGACGGCTGCCATTCCCGCAACCGTCGCTGCCGCCGCGCCGGGATACATTCCTCCAGTTTCCGCAAATGCCCCCGCACCATTCGTCTCATTCTCAGACGCCTCGAACTGCACGACGTACGATACCTGGCCTTACGGGCTTCGCAACCGCACCGGCTATACTGCCAAACTTGCTGACGACCAATTGAAAAAACAGCTTACCGCTCGGCCCACAACGTACCTGCTCGGCGAACTCGATATCCTGCCGCTGTACGGATTTGACTCGTCCTGTTCCGCGATGGCGCAAGGTCCCACTCGATTGGCCCGTGGCCTGGCGTTCAGCAAGTACGTGAACGAGAAGTACGGCGCGCAGCACAAGACGATCGTCGTGCCTGCATGCGGCCACAACGCCCGGTGCATGTTCACGGCGGACGCTGTGCTCCCCCTTATCTTTCCGAAGGAGTAGATGCGCGAGCCGGCTATTCCACGACGGGCGCGAGCGCAACCACGCTGTAGGCGACCGTCGTGCCGGAACTGAGGTTTCGATACGCATGTTTCTGGTCGCCGCGAAAGACCAGCACGTCACCCGGTTCCAGTTCCCACGTGGTTCCTGCCACGCTCAATTGCGCTTTTCCGATTTCGCACGTCAGATACTCGCGCGTTCCAGGCGTGTGTGGGACGCCTACCATGTAGGCTCCGGGTGGAAACTCCATGCGATCGATTTGCAGTCCCGCGATCGACTCGGGCAATAAGCCTCGAACTCGCACTTTTCCACGCTGTTGCGAGGGCAACGAATCCGCGCGATAGAGTTTCACGCTCTGTCGCTCCGGCCCAATGAGCGCTTCGAGAGGCACCTCCAACGCGTTGGCGACCTTGACCAGGACCGTGAGAGTCGGATTCGAACTGCCGGATTCGAGATTCGACCAGGTGGGCCGGGGAATACCCGCGAGCTGGGACATCTGTTCCTGCGACATCCGCCGCGCCTCCCTCAACTGCCGGACGTTATTTCCAAGGTTCGTCGCAATTTGTTTGCTCATGTCAAAACGATAGCCGTCCGACAATTAATTGGCAACGCTGATGATTTATTGTCAGCGCGGGCCGATAATTCGAATCGTCAGGAGGGAATATGGAAATCCGGGACGCTTCGATACTGATCACTGGCGGCAGTCGTGGTTTGGGACGCGCGTTGGGGAAAGCGATGGCCAGAGACGGCGCTCGCGTTACGCTCATTGCACGTCATCGCGAGGATCTGGATAAAACGCTGTTTGAGATTCGCGCGTTTGGCTGTGAAGCGCACGGAATCGCAGCCGACGTCGGCGATAAGTCTGCGATTTACCCAATGGCCGGGCAAAGCGCGGCGCTGGCAGGCCCCGTCGACATTCTCGTTCTCAATGCGAGCACCCTCGGCGCGGTTCCTCTGCCGCTGCTGATGGACACCGAATGCGAGGACCTGGAGCAGGTTCTTCAGGTGAATCTTATCGGCCCGTTCCGGCTGGCAAAGGCTGTCGCGGGCGCCATGTCATTGCGCGGGCGTGGCCTCGTCATCGGCATAAGTTCGGATGCGGCGGTCGAAGCGTATCCGGGTTGGGGCGCGTACGGCATTTCGAAAGCAGCACTGGACCACATGATGCGGATCTTTGCCAAAGAGTTCGAAGGAACCGGCGTTCAGTTTATGAGCATCGATCCCGGCGAGATGGATACGCGGATGCACGCCGATGCGATGCCCGATGCGGATCCGGCAACATTGGCGAAGCCTGAGGATGTTGCCGAACGCATATGCGACATCATTCGCCATGCCGGCGATTTCCAAACCGGTGCGCGAGTCGTGGCATCACGAGTGGAGGTCGCATGATACCCGCACGCGAGCCCCGCACGCCGCGAGATGCGGCGCGACTGCTGGTGCTCGATCCCGAAGGTGGAGCCTTTGAAGACACCCTGATGCCTGAGCTGCCCCGGTTTCTGCGTCCCGGCGATCTTCTCGTGGTCAACGATGCTGCCACGCTCCCCGCATCGCTGCGGGCACGGACGGCGTCCGGTGTGGAAGCCGAGATTCGCCTCCTTGGTCAGATTGAAGACTCCACATGGAAAGCTGCTCTTTTTGGACCAGGGGACTGGAGGACTCCGACCGAACTCCGCGATCCCCCGGAGCGAGTGACACCGGGTTCGGTCCTTAGTGTGGGTGAGAGCCTCGCAATGGAAGTCGTCGAGGTTTCTCCAGACTCGCCGCGATTGATAACGGTTCGGTTTGATCGCAGCGGCGAAGATCTGTGGACCGCTCTCTACGCCTGCGGCAAACCGATTCAGTATTCGTATCTGTCGAAGGATCTCGCTCTGTGGTCTGTGCAGACCGTGTATGCGGCGCGTCCGTGGGCGGTGGAAATGCCGTCGGCGGGAGAAGCGCTGTCTTGGCGGATCCTTCTGGCACTCCGCCGGAAAGGTGTGCGTTTGGCTTACCTCACCCACGCTGCCGGCCTTAGCGCGACTGGTGATGAAGATCTCGATGCATTACTCCCTCTGGCCGAGCGCTTCGAAATTCCAGGGTCGACTGTCGAGGCGATAGAGGCGACGCACGTTTTTGGTGGACGTGTTGTGGCCGTCGGCACGACAGTCGTGCGGGCGCTCGAGGGATGCGCCGCTCAACATTCGGGCAAGTTGATTGAAGGTGCCGGAATGACCGGACTGGTCATTACGAAGAACTTTTCTCCACGCGTCGTTGACGGCCTGCTTACGGGTATCCACGAACCTTCCCAAAGCCACTTCCGCCTGCTCCGCGCATTTACAGACGAAACTTCACTCAGGCGCGCCTGGCGTCACGCGGCCGAGATTGGGTATCTGGGACACGAGTTCGGGGACGCGTGTCTGATTCTTCGAGAGGGACCAGAAAAATAGCCGCGAATTACGCGGACTACACGAATGGGCGCACCAAAGATTCCTTGATGCGCCCATTCGTGTAATCCGCGTAATTCGCGGCTATTTTTCTGGTCCCTCTTGTGTTTTACCTACGGCAGCGCAAACACCAGCAGCGTATTCCCGGAATTCGGGCGTCGAATTTCCGGAGCCAGTTCCGGCGTGATCAGCGTGGACCAGCTTCCGCCGCCAATTCCCGCGGGCATCGCAACGTACTGTTTTCCTTTTGCCAGATACGTGATTGGAAAGCCCTGAGCGGAAGTTGGTGGCTGCATCGTAGGCGTACATGTGCCGATCCCAGTCTCCCCCGAATGCCAGGCCGCCCGCGGTTGACAGCGCAGCAGTGTTCGACGGCGAGGGTGTGCGTTGACGCCACAACACTCTTCCGGTCCGAATGTCCATAGCGAGGAATTCACCAAGGTTCCCCTCGGATTCAGGATGTTTGTAGTTTGTTCGTCCCACCGAACCAGATCCACCACCCCCAACAACTCTCTGCGGACCCGCACCAAAAATAGCTCTTTCACAGTTCAGCGTCAGGGGAATGTACAGGGCATTCGTCTGAGGATTGAAGGCCATCGCGCGCCAGCTTTTGAATCCAGAGGTACTCGGACACATAGCGACCTCGACCCCGACTCGCGGAATCATGCCGGGAAGGTACGTGACCTTGCCGGTCTGCGGATTGACCTGGACGATGTTCTGGTAGCCGAGGTCCGTGGCGCGGATAAACGCACCGGTCGCCCGATCGAGTTGCCAGAGAATTCCAAGC
>QHXD01000248.1 GCA_003223895.1 Acidobacteriota bacterium | reverse complement strand
TCTTCCCAATACCATCCCGAATGGGTCATCGCCAACGCCAGCGGGGGCGCCAACGCGCTCTGGTTGACGGAGTGGCTGACAGCAGCCCTGGACCTGCGGCCCGGAATGAGGGTGCTGGATCTTGGCTGCGGGCGAGCGTCCTCGTCGATCTTTCTGCGACGGGAATTCGGAGTGCAGGTCTGGGCAACCGACCTCTGGTTCAGCGCCTCGGAAAACATTCAGCGGATCCGCGATGCCGGCGTCGAGGACGGCGTGTTTCCCCTGCATGCCGATGCGCGGTCGCTTCCGTTTGCCGCGGACTTCTTCGACGCCATTCTCTGCGTGGACTCATTCTATTACTTCGGAACGGACGACCTTTACCTGAACTACCTTGCTCACTTCGTAAAACCTGGCAGTCCTATCGGGATGGCAGGGACTGGATTGATTCAAGAAATCGAAGGGCCAGTTCCCGATCACCTTCGCGAGTCATGGTCCCAGGATTTCTGGGCTTTGCATTCGGCAGCGTGGTGCCGCCGGCACTGGGAACGGACGGGAATCATGGTGGTCGATTCGGCCGACACCATGCCCGGCGGCTGGCAATTCTGGTTGGACTGGCAGAGAGCGGTGGCTCCCAACAATACGACGGAAATCAATGCGGTAGAAAGCGATGCGGGAAGATACCTGGGTTATGTTCGTGTCGTGGGCCGTCGCCGCGCCGAAGCGAAACTGGAGGAGTACTGCTGGCCCGACACGACACGATCCTTGCCACAACAGTACACGAAAAAGCCTCTGCTCCGCGGCCAGGACGCGTGATTTCGATGTTAGACTGAACCCGTGAAGGTACTGCTGCTCGGTTTAATCCTGGCTGTGGGGCGGACTCCCGCGCACCACTCCATTGCACCTTACGACTTGATTCACGGCACAATCATCGAAGGAGTTGTCACGAGCTTCAGATGGGAGAATCCACACGCTCATATCCAGCTCGACGTAACTGGCGAAAACTACATCGTGGAGCATTGGAATATTGAGCTGGAGAGTCCGAACATTCTCGGCCGCCTGGGCTGGACCAGAGACACTCTAAAGCCGAAGGATCGAGCGATGGTCACCGGAGGCCGCGCCAGGAATGGAAGCTTCAACCTGCGCGCCGTTTCCGTTCAACTGGCGGATGGCCGAAAGCTGCAGGCGCTTCCGCCTCCGGAAAACTAAGCTTCAGCGCTGTTTTTCTTTTTCCTTTTCCTTTTCGGTGTAGTGATCTTTCGGAACGGTTGCGAGACCTTCCACAAGGTGTTCCGCGTCGCGCTCGCCCTCGAAACACCCGGATTCCAGCATTTCGAAATCCTGGGGAGCCCGCTTCAGAGGGAACTTCATCTTCCAGGGCTTTGTAAACACCTTGGGATCGTCGATGGTGGCTTCCCAATTGATGGTGTCCTTGTCGACCGGGGTGAACCGCTCCACAACGTGGAGCGCATCGCTGTGAAAGTGGCCGGCCATATCAAACACGCTCTTGTCGTTGTTGTTGGTGACATCGACGACCAGCGTGTTTCCCTCCCAGTGGCCGCGCGAGTCGCCCATCCACGCTAAGTAATCCCTGGGATGCGGACTGCCGTCCATATAGATGATGCGCCTCGCGTGCATGTTCTCGTAAAGGACCGCGATGTACTTTGGTGTCTGAAAAATCTGAAACGGAAAATAGTTGGCGTGGGGTATTCCCTCGTAATGACAATGACCGGTCGGGTCCAGCTCCATGTGTTGCGTCAGTTCTTTCGCTTTCGCGGCGGCCCAGGGCTGCAGCGGGAGAGTACCGCCTTCCACTACACCCGTCTCGGATCTCCTTCTTTACCGGATACTACCGCGTGAGCTCCAGGGGATCGCCCTTGGGTAACGGCCGATACAGCGGGTGAATGGGCCGGCCATTATCACCCTCGGTACATTCCTGCTCCCTCAATTCAAAACCCGGTTCGGTATTGCGATAGAGAGGCATGCTGATTTTCCAGGGCCTGGCGTACGTCTTCGGATCCTCGATGGTGGCCTCGTAGTTAATGGTGTTGGGGCCGGTGCGAGTGTAGCGTTCAACCACATGCAAGGCGTCGCTGTGCGTGTGCCTGGCCGAATCCAACCAACTCCTCTCGTCGAGGTTCGTCACGTCGACGACCAGGGTGTTTCCTTCCCAGTGGCCAACCGAATCGCCCAGCCATAAATCGATGCCATCGATATGCGGGCGCGAATTCGTCGGAATGATGCGCTGGTCATGCAGATATTCGTACATGAAGACCACGTATCCGGGCCTCTGCATGATCTGAAATGGAAATGGCATGTACGTGATTCGTGGCACACCGGGCATCTTGCAATGCGCAATCGGATCAACCCGAGGACCCTTCTGCTCTCTGTCCAGCGCTTCGGGAAGGTACGGAATTTCATGTCCTTCAGCGACTTCGCTGACGTCAAAAGCAGCGGCGTTTCGTGTCTCCCAGATCCCCTGGAGGTCCGGCTTGCCATCCGGTGTACGGGGGGGAATGTAGGATGGGTCTAACTTCGGCCTGATGGCTTGTGCCGAGGCGGACGATGATGTCGCCAGCAGGGCAGCCACGATGGCCACGAGCAGGAAAGCGGATTTAAGCTCTTTGACCATGGCTAACCCGGACTCTCTTCCGACCCCAGAATCATGAGTTTGCCGTCAGGAAGAGTCAGTTTCTGACCATTTGCCGTGTGCGTACCGTCCTTCGCTTGAAAGCCTTCGATAATCACCAGCATTCCGGCCTTCAAGGTGTCCTTCTTGAAGCCGCGGCGGAACATAGCGATGAGCGACGCGGTTTCGAATCCCCAGGTGGCCGTCTTGCCGTCCGCACCTTTCACTTCGACATAAATCCACGAGTGAGGATTGGTGAGATCGAATTTGGTTATCGTTCCAGTTACCTTGACGGGCTTGTCACGGTCATACTCGGCCGCGAAGGAATGATGTGCCATAGCCGGCATTTCGGCCAGGCAAAGACCTACAACGGTAACCAGCATAGCCAGGGCCAGCCTCATACTTCTGTCTCCTTTTGAATTCACAACAGCTTAACCTCGGCCGGATTCTATTTGGCGCGGTTTACTCATGTCAACGCTCCCCTGTGCTAATCATTGAGATAGTCACGACTATCACAATGATGTGGGAAACAACCCGTTCTTCCTCCAAATCCCTCGCCTGATTGGGCAAACCACAGTGCCAGGCGATGGCAGATCAACGGATTATCTGTTCGTCGCCGGTCCCGCGCGAATCCGCAAATTGGGGAAAGTGATGTGCATTTGTGGATTGAGCCATGACGGTCCAAAACATCATTCCGGTGAGTGCCCAGGCCCTTTTGATTTGTTTGTGCGTCATTGCAGGAACCCTGAATTCGGGCGCCCAGGATACGGAAGGCTCGCGGGTAGACCAGCCCAAGGACGCCGAATCCGTGATATCGCCCACAACGACTGCCTCTGTGGCAGAAAGTGCAACAGACGTTCGACATAACGTGCCGGAGTGGATCAAGTTCACCGGCACGTATCGCGGACGTGCGGAAGGCCAGATTGGCAGGAAGTTCAGGCGAGGCGACAATGATTTTTTTTATCTCTCCCGTCTCCGATTAGGCGTCGAACTGAAGCCGGCGCCGTCGCTTCGGTTTTTCTTTCAAGCTCAAGACTCTCACGCTCCCGGTATGGATATATCGCCTCGACCGTCCGACAGTTTCGATTTGCGTCAGGCATATGTCGATTTTCACAAAGGAAACGACGCATCAGGCGGAGTTCGCGTTGGCCGTCAGGAACTGGCATTCGGATCGGAGCGTCTGGTCGGTTCGGGCGATTGGGGCAATACGGGCCGTGCCTTTGACGCAGTGCACGGGTACATCGAGCGCAATGGAATGAAAATCGATGCGTTCGCGGCGTCTGTCGTACGGATACGCGATCACGCCTTCGACAACCCGCGTCTGAACGGCAACAACTTCTATGGCGTTTACAGCAAATTCAATAAGCTGCTGCCCGCATTGACGATCGAGCCTTTCGTCTTCTACAGGACTCTCCACAATGTGAAGGGTGAAGACGGACGAAACGGCGATGCCGGATTCTTTACCTTCGGCGGCCGCGTCTTTGGTCAGGTGGCTCGGAACTGGGACTACGAGTTTGAGGCAGCGGTTCAGAGGGGCTCGTTTGCCAGCGACGGCATCAAGGCCTGGGCCGGCCACGTGACGGCGGGGTATACGTTCAAGAACACGAAATTCTCGCCACGCTATTTGGCTGAGTACAACTTCGCGAGCGGCGATGCGTCTTCAAAAGACGGAACACATCAGACGTTCGACCAATTGTTTCCAACGAATCATTCCAAGTACGGCACCGCCGACGTGGTCGGCTGGCGGAATATTCATAGCCTGCGGGTGGGCTCGGAGTTGAAGTTGACGCCAAAGGCAAACTTAAATGTCGACTACCTCTCCCACTGGCTAGCGCGTAAGACGGATGCGCTGTACAGCGACAGCGGGGTCGCAATTGCACAGGTGCGGCAAGGCGCGCAAGCCCGGCACGTGGGTCAGGAAATCAACTTGATATTTCAATACAAATTCTTCAAGCGATATACCTTCGGTCTCGGTGACGCCTTCTTCAAGGCCGGGCGCTTTTTGAAGCAGGCGACAGACGGCGGCGGTTTTTCATACCCCTACGCGTTTGTAACGTACAACTTCTGATTATATTAGTTACTCCCCGGTCGCGGGCGCGCTGCATCCGGCGGCACGGCCGCGGGATTTCCGTTTAAGTAACGATCGAACCAGTAGACCTGCCAGTTCAAACTCTCGACCAGATGGACAGGTTCACCGGTCCGCGTGAGGTTGTGATTTTCCCTTGGGAATAAC
>QHXD01000247.1 GCA_003223895.1 Acidobacteriota bacterium | reverse complement strand
TAATCGACCGTTCAATCTCCAGGGTCCATTGTTGGATCGTGGGGGTGTGCATGTTCGGGTCCAGACCGCCGACCGTGTAGGTGGCACACGCCGGCGCCCGCAACGGTGAATCCGCGCTGCAAGTGGGCGGCGGCGCCGTTGAACCGGCTAGCGGAATGATCGAAAGCATCGGCCTGCCCGTGATCAACAGCCGCGCGTTGAAAGGCTGGTTGGCATTCAGCCGGTGCGCGAGATTGTCCTGGAGATCGTTGTGAATTCCAAACGCGGCCCGCACCGACCAGGTTCCCTTGCCGCTCGGGTCCCAGGCCACGCCCACGCGCGGCTGCAGGAGCGCTTTGGCGTAGTTCTTCACGAACGGGGAGCGGCCAATTGTCGGGTTGGTCTGCAGGAGTCCGTTTGCGTCAAAGAGGTAATTGGAGGCGCGGTTGTTCACTTCATTCCAACCGTTGGTCATCTCGTCCCGCAATCCCAGGCGCACCGTGAGATTCGGTCTCAGCTTGACTTCATCCTGGAAATACAATGCGGCTTCAAGCGAAGTGAAGGTTAATGCTTGAGGATTCACGGCTGCCAGGAACTGCACCGGATTATCCTGGAGAAAATCCAACAAGCCGTTATAACTGGCCGTGCCCGCGTTATTCTGGGCCGAGGAGAACGCGGTTTGGCGGAGCCGCATGAACCACGCGCCCATGCTCAGGCTGTGGTTCCCAAGCGTGATGCGGAGGTCATCGGAGAAGGTGTAGTTTCGTCGTTGATTGTAATGAAGGTTCTGGCCATTGGGCGGCACGATGGAAGTCGGAGTATTCGTGGTCGCCCCACCTCCAAAAACGAACGCGCCGGGGGCGTTTCGGCCTTCGCCAGTCATCATCAGCAAGTTGGCGGGAAACGCCTCGAGGGGTAAGTTCGAATTCTGTCCCCGCGCGTGTGAGACCCCGAACATGGCCGTATTCAGGATATTCGGTGAGAAAATGTGTGTGTTCTGCGCGCTGAGCGTATAGAGAACTCGCCGATCGTTGCTGCGGAAAATCGGGTCGTCCGCCGGGTTGTTTCTTAACCCCTGCGACTCGCTGAGATTCAGCGAGAAGGTATCCCTGCGGGATACGTTGTAGTCGTAGCGGATCAGGCCGAAATGTTCCTTCACCTTCCGCGAGGGATTACTGTTGAGGTAGGCCAATCCGGTAGGCAAGCCTCTCGTATCCAGTATCTCGTTGCCATTCGGCTCCGGCCAGTACTTGAAGAACGGCAGCATGCCCGGCACAAGATTGTCAACGGTGGTATACACGCCGGAAGCGTTCGGCAGACGGCCTTGCCTGGCCTGCAAGCTGGGCACAATCCCGACGCTGGTCACCGCCAGCCGCTCCCGAAATCCTTCGTAATTTCCGAAGATGAACATCTTGTCTTTGATGATGGGGCCGCCCAGCGATCCGCCAAACTGGTTCCGCCTGAACGGCGCGGCATCGATTTTTCCGTCCCCATTTCGGTCTATGGTGTCGAAGTAGTTCCGGGCGTCCAATGCGCTGTTGCGCAGGTACTCGAAGACGGCTCCATGCCACTGGTTCGTGCCCGATGTGGTCACCACGGTGATCTGGCCGCCGGCCCGTTTGCCATACTCGGCGCCATAGGTATAACCGAGAACGTTGTATTCCCGGACTGCGTCCACGCCGAGCAACTGCTGGCTGGCTCCCTGCGGCGCAATGTATTGGCCGGTTGCGTTGTCTCCCACGTAGTCCACGCCGTTCATCGTGAAGCGGTTCGTTTCCGTCCTCTTGCCGCCGACCGAGAATGAGGACCCGCCGGAATGCACGTTATTATTGACAGTGCCTGTATTGAGCGTCAGAAGCTGTTCGAAGCTGCGTCCGTTCAGCGGCATGTCCTTGATCTGCGTTTCATTGATTAAGCCGGACGTGGAACTCAGCGTCGTGTTTACGAGCGGGGCTTCCTCCGTGACCGTTACCTGGTCCTTTACGTCGCCTACATCAAGAGTCAGATTCACTACCGCTTCCTGCGCCACAACCAGATTGATGCCGCGCCGGATCTGCTGCTTGAAGCCCGACAGTTCTGCGGTCACTTCGTATGCGCCGACCGGCAGCGCCGGCATTCTATAGTCGCCGGTCTCGCTCGTCAGAACCGTGCGCGTCAGTCCGCTCTCGGTATGCTTTGCGGTAACACTCACTCCCGGCAACACCGCTCCGGTGGGGTCGCGCACGATGCCTGAGAGCGCTGCCGAGAAACCTTGCCCAAACACCGGGCCGCCTGCCAACACCATCACTCCCGCAAACACGCTCAGTAGTGTTGCCAACCTGGTAAAACCTCTTCCTCTCTTGACCATACCTCCGCCTTTCCTTTGAGACGCGATTGATTTTCCCGGAACCACGGTCTCAACGTAGATTCCGGCTATCCCGGCAAGACATTCCTGAGGGCTTCCGGTCCTGTCCGCGCACACAACGGCGCGAATTCACAGGGGATCCTACGTGTCTTGCAGGGATTTCTTGGGGGAATCGTAACGCAGACCAGGCGGGGCAGCAAGAAATTCCGAAATTCGGTAGCGTGGGAATTAGCCGCAAATGACGCCAATGACGCGAAAGCCGTCCGCGTAATTTGCGTCATTCGCGGCTGATCGCCCATTGTAAAAGAGTGTAAACGAAACAACCAAATCGCTAAATATGCGGCGATAATGTCCAAGCCTATTTTGGCTATGCTCAACAACAAGCGAATAGCAGTCGTGATGCCGGCATACAACGCCGCAAAAACGTTACAAGCAACAGTCGGGCAGTTGCCTGATCTGGTGGATGTAAAAATCCTCGTCGATGATCACAGCGCTGACGAAACCGTTGACCTGGCGCATCGTCTCGGATTGAAGACCGTTATTCACAATCGGAATCGCGGATATGGCGGCGCTCAGAAGACGTGTTACCAGGAAGCTCTGGCAACGGGTGTCGATATCGTGGTGATGGTCCACCCTGACTATCAATATAATCCGTCGCTCGTCACGGCAATTGCCAGCATGATCGCTTATGACGTGTACGACGTGGTGATCGGCTCGCGAATTATCGGCGGTGCCGGAGCATTAGCAGGCGGTATGCCGGCGTACAAGTACGTTGCAAACCGCATCCTCACGGCCTTTCAAAATGTGCTTCTGAATACAAAGTTGTCCGAGTTCCATACCGGCTTACGGGGGTTCAGCAGGGAGGTCCTGCTATCGCTGCCTCTGCTCGAGAACTCAGATGATTTCGTTTTCGACAATCAGATGTTGGCGCAGGCCATTTTTTGGGGCTTTTCCATCGGCGAAGTTTCCTGTCCAACGAGGTATGCGAAAGATGCTTCCTGCATCTCTTTCAAGCGCAGCGTTCGTTACGGATTTGGCGTCCTCTCGACTTCTTTCAGGTACGTTCTGCAAAAGAAAGGTTTGGGAAAATTCGACATTTTCAATCCCGAAGGCAGAACGCTTGAGCCGTAAACCATATCTGCGCCTCCTTGCACTAACGTTCGCCGCGTTGCTCGTGCACGGCTATCACCCCGGGGTCGAGGACGGGGAAATCTACCTTCCCGGCATTAAGAAGATTCTGAATCCCGCTCTCTATCCATTCGGCAGTGAATTTTTCTTAAATCACGCGCGGCTAACGCTGTTCGATGAGCTCATTGCGGCATCGGTACGAATTTCACACCTCTCTTTCGATGTGACTGTATTTCTTTGGTATCTAGTCTCGATATTTCTGACCCTCCTTGCGTGCTGGGAATGGTGTGAAGACTTGTTCTCGGAAGCGGAGGGCCGCTGGGCCGGAGTTGGGTTGGTGGCAGCGCTGCTGACGTTACCAGTCGCCGGAACTGCTCTCTATATCTTCGACCAATATCTGACTCCGCGTTCGCTCGTCTTGTTCGCGCTGCTGTTCGGGCTCCGGAATGCGTGGCACGGACGGTACGGGCGGTTTGCGGCGTGGAGCGTCTTCGCCGGCGTCATCCATCCACTGATGGCTCTTTTCGGAATATCGTACGGACTGTTCCTTCTCGCAGTGAAACATATGCCGCGCGAGCCGAAGAAGGAAACTGTATCGCCGGCAGCAATCATGTCTCTATTCCCGGTTGTGCCTGTAGCGTCTGAAGCGTATCGGCATGCGGTGCATACACGTGCATATTTTTTCATCCTTCAATGGGAGTGGTACGAATGGATCGGAATCTTTGCGCCGCTCTTGCTGCTTTGGTGGTTCAGCCGCAGCTCTCGAGAAATTCGTCCGACTGCCGTGCATCTCATCAGCCGGTCGCTGGTTGTGTATGGTTTGTCTTATTTTGTTGTCACTTTGTGGTTGACGATTCCACAACGTTTCGAAACCCTGGCCCGCCTTCAGCCCATGCGAAGCCTGCAGCTGCTCTACACCTTTCTCATCGTGATCGGTGGAGGCTTTTTAGGGATCCACGTCCTGAAAAACCACGCCTGGCGATGGCTGCTCCTGTTTTTGCCGCTCATCGGTGGAATGTGGTTCGCACAACGTCAGCTCTTTCCCGCGAGTTGCCATATCGAGTGGCCCGGCATCGCGCCAGGAAACGATTGGCTTCGAGCCTTCGAATGGATCCGTTCCAACACACCGACTGACGCCGTGTTCGCGCTCGATCCAAATTACATGCTCAGCGATGATCAACACGGCTTTCGCGCCATCGCCGAGCGTAGCAGGCTGGCTGATGCAGTGAAGGACTCCGGTGCTGTCACGATGTTCCCGGAGCCACCCTATGCCGAACACTGGCTCGAACAAACCACAGATCAAAGCGGCTGGGCAAATTTTCAAGCCGCCGATTTCAATCGGCTGAAAACGAAATATGGAATCAGCTGGGTTCTATTGGATCGGCCGCGCGTTGCGGGATTGAGCTGCCCCTACGAAAACGCGACCCTTTTCGTGTGTCGGCTGGATTAACATATCGTGACATGACCTGTTCGTGGCCTCAGCTTTTCGGCGTGTGATTTCATGGCTTGCTCGAGACTTCTGCGCTAGAATCAGCGCCAGCCGAAAGGTACTTACAAGAGAAGCCCCCACCCCCGTTTCCTCAGAGGCAAGGAGAGTGTATGCGTTTATTACGCGCGCGCTAACAAGAGCGGTCGTCGTGGGACTGGT
>QHXD01000246.1 GCA_003223895.1 Acidobacteriota bacterium | reverse complement strand
GAAGAGATCCGGCGCGAATCGATGCTGTGGGAATTGCGGCAACGTATTCGCGAAGTGCGGCAGAGCCCGGATGGTCTGCTGTACCTGCTGACTGATGAAAACGACGGAGCATTATTGCGCGTAGAACCCGCGCCGTAATCGTCTCGGTCGAGAAGTGGCGGTAGGTCAATTTTTGATCTAACGAAAATTGCGGTGCGAGTATATACGAGTTATGAGACTACGGCTTTTGAGATTACTGGCTGTCGTGCTCGTCGTCTTCGGCATCGCAGCCACAGTTTCGTCAATGCAGCAGACCCCGCCGGCTGTTCGTCCGCCGCTCTTGTTCAGGGAGGACTGGCGGCTACCGAAACACGCGGGCCCCGCAACCGACGAAAACATGCGCTTCACGCCGGAGGTCGTCACCAACGAGCGGCTGGAAGTTAAGCTGTATGGCGCGGGATCAGCGCCGGTCCGTGCGGCCGAACACGAAGGCCGCATTTGATCTGTGGACTGGGCTTGCATCGTCACCGGTCTAACGCTTCGCGACAGACGCAACTACCTCGACCTGACTGGTCTTGCGCGGCTGCGCTGGATCGTGCGCACCAACGCCATCCACACGCTTTATCCCGTCGTGAAGCTGGCGGACGGCATGCTTGCCGTTGGAAGCCGGGGTAGTTCCACCGATGGCGAGTTCGTGCAGGTGGAAATCGCCTTCTCCGGAATGAATTTGTGCTTTTTTTGTGGCCATTCTTAGCGGGATACGAATCGGATGATGCGCTCCGCAGCTTCATCACCCTCCTCGCCGACACGCGTCCAGATTGTCGAGTGGTTGCGATTGGCGATCATTGCGATCTCGGTACCCTTGTGGCCGGCCGCCTTCATCGCCGCGGCGAACTCAACGTTCTGTTCCCGACGCCAGTCCTCATCGCGGTCGGCGTAGAGGATGAGCATGGGTGGCGCTCCGGCCTGCAGATGATGCGCGGGCGACGCGTCGACCCAGACGTTGCGATCGTCGCCCCACACGCTCTTGTCGCGATCCGGCGCGACGCCCCGGCGCTCGACCCAGTAGAACGCGCTGACCGGAACCGTACCGCGGATGTCGCGTGGCGACAGGTTGTGTGCCGCGAGATAACGCGCGTCCGTTGACAGCAGGGCGGCGAGGTAAGCCCCTGCCGAGTATCCGATGATGAAGACCTGGTCGGCATTGCCGCCGTACTCGGCGATGTGACGCTTCACCCAGGCAAACGAAGCCGCCGCGTCTTGAACGTGCGCGGGGTGTGACACGGCCGGCGAGAGACGATAGTTGACGACCACCGTCACAAACCCGGCGGCCGCAAATCGTCGTCCGATGTAGGCGTCCTCGCTTTTGTCCCCGCCCATTAGTTGATTGCCGTAGTACGAGACAATCACCGGGGCATTGCGACGCTCTTCAGGCATGTAGATATCGAGCTTGTCCTTGTCGTTGGTGTAGCGCGCGCCTTGAAGATACGGCACGTCGCGCACCACGCGCACGGCGTAGGTCTCGGCGACAGCGGTCTTCTGTGTAGCAGCAGTCGCCGCGACACAGAAGAGGACGACAACGATCCAGTTGAGGACCTTGTGTTTTCTTGTGGCCATCTTTACCTCCGTATCGTTCCGGTCAACCCCTCGGGCTAGCACTCGAACGGCTCGATTTTCAGATCGGAAGGCAAATACTCCGTCGCCGCGCGCGGGAACGGTTGCTTGAAGAACTCCGGATCTGCCATATCGACCTCGACGACGAGTCGCTGCCTTGCAGTATCGACATGAAGTCGCTCTGAATCATTGGTTGTTGACCGCTGGTGCTTCGGTTCGGGATGGGAGCAAGCAGCCACGTTCCGAAGATGTCCTTGCGCGCCGGCAGCTTTGCCTGTTGCGGCGTCGGCTGAGAACCTCCAGGACCGTTGACGTTCAAGGTACGGCCGTCCTCCAACTCAAGCGTCTCGAAAAAACACATGTACGGACTGTGCCGCGACAGCGAACCGGTAACGCGTATTTTTATCCCCGCCTTCAAGCGCCGCGGCGTGATCCCGATGCGACTGAGCTGCGTGACGCCATGCGATTCGCAGATGTACTCTCGAGTCCTCCCGTTCTCGTCGACGGCGTTCACGTGGAGATAGCTGTGCGGGTTCCGCGCTTCGTATTCCTTCACCGTACCCGAGATGTTGAGCTTCTTGCTGGCGTCAAAGTGTGGCGCGATGCTGTGATGTGCTAGCGCATTCGTTGCGGCGAGCGTGAGGAGCAGGATACAGGCGGTTAATCCGCGAATCGCAATTTTGGAAAGCATGTCACGTATTATCGATTCGCAGGTTGACGGTTGCAAGGACGAGAAACGGTTCACTCCGAACGCGGCATGATCGGTGCATCGCTCCCCAATAACGCCGAAGGATACAGCATCCGTCGCCGGATTCCTAAATGCTGCGCGACTTACGGTTACTAATCCGGCACGTCACGACGACATCATTCTCACTTTTCCGTATAGCAGTTTAACCAGGCACGTGACTGCCATCGGCTGCGAGTGTCCCGTCGCCTTCCTGTGCCTCTGTGTGTCTGTAGTGCGACATGTAAGCAGCCTCAAAGCCTTCGCCCGCAGCGGACAAAAATCGGCAAACACGCGACAATCGCGACCGCGTAGTCGCTTTTCAAGCGGATTTATCGCTTCGCGCCTATAATCCCAGAGCAACGCACGACCCGGTAGCATTCATTGGTCTTTTCGAAGCGACGAGCTGCCGCGCATTACGGCTGCCAGCTGCGGAGTCACGTCTTCCCATACCCAAGGCTTAGGCAGGGCCCCTCCGCACTCGGATGCCGCGTCATCCACTTCAAATGGCAATTGGTTTAGATCCGCAAACAGCAGACTGTAGATCTCAGGGTCTCTCGTTTGAAGAAACACGATGAGGACCGGACGTACGGGGCCTATGACTTTATTGCGACGCCGCACACCGCCCGGCATGATCGATGAACAGTGAGGGCATTCGTGCCAATGCCAGTTTCCATCGTCTGGAATCAAGCTCACCGGCTGATATCGCGGGGGCGCACATGCGTAACCTTCCGATAATCCTGTCCGTACATTGGAACCTTCTGGCACATCTCGTATAGGCGCGATCGCAAACGCTCGCCGATTTGGTCCTCGAGCGTTTCGGGTTCATCGCGCGGGGCATTAAAACGGATCCCGCATTGTTCCAACCGGGTCTTCTGAAAGTTGTCGATCTCGCCCTGGTGGTTCATCACGCCGAGTCTTTTCATTACGGCAATGCGCTGCGCGTTGTGGTCGGCAGACGGTGTGTCGGTGAGATTCGTGGTGATGATCGTCGCGCGGTCAGCGTTGTAGCGGTTACTAATAACGTTCGACATTTGGTCCTGCACCCAGCCGGACCAGCGCTGCGCCCCGAAATCATCAAGAACCAGGACGTCCGCATCGTACACGAGCCGCGGCAATATTAACGAGGACCGGTCGGTGCTCATTGAGTCCCGAATCTTCTGCAGTTCGGCGGCAAAGTTACAGAAGAAGCACGATACGGAACCCCTTTCGATCAGGTCGCGGATAATGCCAATGGCAAGATGCGTTTTGCCGAGTCCAGGAGTCCCCTGAAATAAGAGGCCTTTCGGTGAAGGATGTTTCAGATAATGCTCAACGTAACCAAGAGCGTCACTCAGCGCAATAACAAGATGCGGACTGTCCTCTGACGGAAAATAGTTTGTGAGACGGCAGTCGGCATACTTCCTGGGGATCTCAGCACGAGCCAGCAGGCGAGCCACGCGTCCGGGATGGGTCTCCACCTTGCAGCCGCATTTCTGCACGCCCGCCTGGCCTTCAACATATCGAAAACCCCGGCCCCCGCAGTCGGGGCATGCTGTTTGCGTTTCTGAAACATTCTCAGACATTTCAACGTCCCCTATACGTTTTTGAGGGAAAGGTGGATCCCGGAAATAGGAGATCCGGGGGCTCGGTCGGCCGACCTACCCACCAGCGCAGCAGTATAGCAGCCCGCTAATGAAGGCGCAGCGGCTTCCTTCTCACGATGAGCGTCCAGCCCCCGAGTCGGCTCTTGAATCCACGCCGATTTGATCTTGAATCGCCGCCCCCGTGGGCAAGTCAACATAAGATCCGGACTGCGCCATTGCTGCCGCTCGTCTTGGCAACCTTCAACACGATCAACCCCGCTTGCTTTACTTATCGACTTGGGGCGGAGGGGTGGCCGCGCCATAAGAAAAAAGGTCCCGTTCCGAAATGGCACGGCCGGGGTGGTCGCTTACAAGTTACGTGCGGAATGCGTTTTGAAACATGGTGCGTGAGCGACCACCCCGTCTGCGGCGCTTCGGTGCAGCCGCCCCCTCCTCACGAGGAGGGGAATCTGTCCGGACTGCGACTTTTTGTGCAGCGCCTTCTTCATCATCTTCCGCGCGTGGCCGACGAAGGCATCACCTGACCAATGCCAAACTGGTCGACGGCTTTCACCAGCTTGCCTTGCTGATAGATGATTTCGACTGCTTTTTCCCCTTGCACGTCCCGTCCCAACTCATCCTTCAAACCGGCAATCACCTGCCTGGTCGAAGTGTCGATGATGTCACCGCTGGACGCATACACCCACTTCCCATTGGCGCTCCAGGTCAGCCAGAAGGGTTCGTCGCGCAGCTTGATGCTGCGAACCTGCCTGGGAGGCATCACCGTATTGTCGAACACGTGCACGGAGCTGTTGGATCCATCCGTCACCCAAACTTCTTTCTCATCCGGTGATAAAGCGATTCCGTGGCTGGGGCACCCATGCCCGGTCAGCCGTTCCCGCGACCATCCGTATCCCTGCACCTGCACGGTATGAATCACCTTTCCTGTGTTTACGTCGCCAATCTGGAATCCCAGCAGGTCGTTAACATTCGCATAGATCAGCGTTCCGGCCCCGTTCACTGTAAACGGCCGCACGGAGGCTGAAAACGGACCCACCGTCTTCACGACCGTATTCGTTCTCGGGTCCGCAATCGACATGGTGTTGGATCGTAGACCCGCCATAAACACCCTGGACCCATCCAGACTCCATATGGTGTTGTGCGCGCCCACACTCGCCGGCACCGGCAACTTCTTGATCAGATCGCCGGTCCTGGCATCCACCACGTACCAATGCATGCCTTCAAAAGACGGCACGTACATCGTCCTGCCATCCGGAGACAGCGCCATCCGGTCGCAGCACTCTCCGTCGTAGGTTTGTTCCCAGACCTTCTTTTCCGTCAGCAGGTCCCAGGCCGCCAGCCGTTTGATGGTGCTCACATAGATCATTCCCAGCGGCGCGCTCACGGCCACGCCTTTAACGTTTTCCGGAGACTGCGCGGCCGGATACTCCCAGGTCGGGATGCGTTTGACGAAACGGAAATTCCGCGCGGCGTCGAACACAACCAGTCCGATGACACGCCCCGGAACCGCGGCGTACAACAGATCCCGCTGCGCGTTGCCGCCACGCCCAGGCTGGCGCGCCGGTTCTGCCGCCGGTGCGGATGCTTGCCCGCCGCGGCCCTGAGCCATCAGCCATTGCGCCGCCGGAAATACGGCAGCAAGGCTTAGCACGATTGCAAATTTCCGTAGATACATGCCCGTCCCTCCTTGTTTAGAAGTAGAACTTGACGGCCAGTTGGATCTGTCTTGGCCCGCCTGCCCCGGCAGCGGTGCGGACCGTGTTGAGAGCGCCGAAGCCGAAACGGCCGCCGCCCGCAGTGCCGGCGAGATTGGTTATGTTGCCTGCGGCATCGAATGTCGGCGCCACATTGAGGAAACTCCACTGGGTGTGATTCCAGACATTGTAGAACTCGAACCGGAGTTGAAGGTAGCGTGCTTCGCCGCCGAAAGGAACATTTTTGAAGATCGACATGTCCCAGTTTTCGATCCCAGGTCCGCGAATCGGGCGGATGACCGAATCCATCCCGGTGCTCCCAACGGCTGCGGGGTGG
>QHXD01000245.1:10805-11283 GCA_003223895.1 Acidobacteriota bacterium | reverse complement strand
GATTGAAATCGAGCCCGATTGGATACCCGACGTCGACACCATTGAATCGTGCCCCGTTGAGTTTCAGGTTACCAACGGCCGTAAGCTTGCCCGACTGATTTGTGACCTGGCTTTCACCGGACAGAGAACCCGCAGCTTTCGACAGAATTTCGCCGCTGAGAAACTTCTTCAGGCCATCAATTCCAACCTCCTTCAAACTGAGGCTCCCGCGAAAAGGCGTCTCCGAAGGGTTCTCTTCCGGCACTGGTCCGCCTTCTCCCTTAAGATGTACTTCCTCTGCACCCTCGCCCGGGATGTGCGCAGCAAGGTCGAAGGAAAACGGTTGCCCTTTCGTGTAATTGCTGAGCGTCAGATCGATGTGGTCATACAGGGCGCGAGGCTGTGCTTTTTGCAGATCCGTGACGGCGATCTGGCCGTCGCGGATGGTCAGCCTGTCCAGCGTGAGCGTGCGATTTGAATTCCCAGATGAACCGGCAGG
>QHXD01000245.1:8394-10789 GCA_003223895.1 Acidobacteriota bacterium | reverse complement strand
AAATTCCACCGTCCAGTCTTGCTCTTTATCAATTCCACGCTTGGACGCTGGAGTTCCAGCGAATGGATTGTCAGGCCGCCCGTCAGCAGCGAAAGAAGGCTGATCCGAACGTCCAGATTTTCCGCTCGAATAAAGGGTGACCGTTGTCCAAGGCTGGGGTCTTCTGCAATGACGGTATCCTGGACCTGGAAACGAAGCGGTAGCAACCCCAGGCTCATTTTGCCCAATGTGACCTTCCTTGCGAGTTGCTGCTCGAGTTGTGCCTGGATCAGTCCGCGATATTGATTGGGGTCGATGAACAACCACGCGGCTGTCGATACCAACACGATGAGCGCAGCAACGATTCCAAGAGCAAGAGCAATTTTTCGCATGGCCTGCCTCGCCGGGTTCGTTTCTCTGTCGCCCTGATAAGAATTTACCACGGAAGGGTATGCTTGTGCGTTTCAACGATTCTCGCACTCGGCAAGTATTAGTTATTGAAGGCAAAGCCAGATGGAACATGGGGTCGACAGTTCGTTTCTCGTCCACAGAGCACTCTCGATGGCCGGAGCATCAGGCACCGAGGTGTCGCCCGAGGGCGCCGAGGTTGCCAAACTGGTTCGCCTTGCGCTCGGGGGAGACGCGACAGCATTTGAGCAGATCATCGCGCGCTACGAGCGCCGTGTCATGACCGTGGCTATAAGGCTGTTGGGAACCAGGGACGATGCTCAGGACGCGGCCCAGGAGGTCTTCTACCGCGCGTTCAAGTACCTCCACCGTCTGGATCCTCAAAAGCCTGTCGAGCCATGGCTGATTCGCATGACCGTGAACGCTTGCCGGGACATTGGACGCAAGAGACAGAAATGGCGCAGCACCTTTCCCGAAACCACCGCGCCTGAAGCAGTAGCGACGGACCGATCAGGCGACCCGCACGCGGGATTAGCCGGGGAGCAGGAGCGCCAGATGGTGTGGAAAGCTTTGGACAGCCTGCCGGAGAAGGAAAGGATGGCCATTGTCCTGCGCGACATCGAGGGTTTTTCCACGTCTGAGGTGGCGGCGATTCTGCGTTCCTCTGAAACGACGGTACGTTCTCAGGTCAGCCGCGGGCGTTTGAGGATGAAGGAATTGATCGATCAGATGATGGGAGGCCTGCTGTGAAGTGCGCGTTTTCGAATGAGCTTCTCGCCCTCTACGTCGAGGGCGACCTGCCCGCGGTGGACGCGGAACTTACGGCGACTCACCTGACGGGCTGTGAGGAATGCCGCCAGTTCCTCGATCAGCTTCGTGAGCGGCAATCGTTATTGAAATCGCTGCGCCAGGAAACCATCAACCCTTCGTCGTTTGCGGGCATGCGTCGGGAGGTATTGTCGCGAATCTGTGATGCACAGCAAACATTCGGATGGGCCGTGAAGATCGAGCGGGTGCTGATGCTTGGTTTCCGCAGACGCGGGTATGCTTTTGCCGGACTCGCCAT
Organism: Acidobacteriota bacterium; assembly: GCA_003223895.1. GTDB lineage: Bacteria > Acidobacteriota > Terriglobia > 20CM-2-55-15 > 20CM-2-55-15 > 20CM-2-55-15. The sequence goes on along the minus strand of QHXD01000245.1, from coordinate 9,336 downwards.
CGCCGCGATCCTATCGGTGTCACTGTTGGCTCAAATGCGGCACGCCCTGCCCGAACCCCATCCGTCCGGAGCCGTGTTCGAGGGCAGGGACACGCTGCTGCGTCCGGAAGGATATCGGCAATGGGTATTTGTCGGCGCTTCCATCGGACGCGAATCCTTCCACAACGTCTACATCAATCGCCCTGCATATCGAGAGTACGCAAAAACCGGGACATTTCCCGAAGGGACAGTGATGGTGCGGGAAATAGCAAGTTCGAAAATGAAGAAAGAACCGGGCCTCGACGGCGTTTACGAAAAAGAGTTCATCGCACTTGAAGCTTCGGTAAAGGACAGCAGCCGGTTTGATGGAGGATGGGGATTCTTCGATTTCACAGACAATGACGGAAAGATGAAGGCCAAGGCCCAGGCGCTTTCCGATGGGACTGGCTGTCGTTCGTGTCATGAAGAGCGCGCGGAAACGGACCACGTGTTCACGCAGTTCTATCCGGTACTGAGATCGGCTCGCGCGGAATTGTAGAAGGGCAGCAAATGCTGGAAACAACCAACCTCGAGTGCGTGCGCGGGAATCGCCGGCTCTTCAAAGAAATTAGTTTTTCGGTCCGGCCGGGTGACCTTTTCCAGCTAACCGGTCCAAACGGAAGCGGCAAAACCAGCTTGATCAGGATGCTCTGCGGCCTGTTGCCGCCCACGAACGGCGAGATTTGCTGGCAAGGCACGAACATCAGCTCTCTTCGTGAGGAATATTTCTCCGTTGTTACCTATCTTGGTCATCGGCAGGGTATGAAGGACGAATTGACAGCGCTGGAAAACCTTCGCGTGTCGAGTGGACTCAGCGGAATTGAGATCACTCGCAAACATGCCTTGGACGCCCTCACACGGATGGGCCTGGCCGAACACGAAAACTTGCCGGCGCGGCTCCTGTCCGAAGGCCAGCGCCGGCGG
>QHXD01000245.1:2843-8290 GCA_003223895.1 Acidobacteriota bacterium | reverse complement strand
GCAAAAGGCGGAATGGCGATTGTCGCTACGCATCATGAAATGGACCTGGCCGTGGGTAGGTTTCAGCGGATCGAACTTGCCTCATGAGTACGCCGTCACAGTTCGCAATGTTCCGATGGCTCGTGCGCCGCGACCTGACGCTCGCCTGGCGGAGGCGTGCGGACGCGCTCTCCACGCTCTTCTTCTTCGTCATTGTCGTCAGTTTGTTTCCGCTCAGCATCGGGCCGGATACTCAACTATTGCGCTCGATCGCTTCTGGCCTGGTGTGGGTAGCGGCGTTGCTCGCGTCGATGCTCTCCCTGGGCCGGCTGTTTGCCGGCGACTACGTCGATGGAACCCTCGAATACGCATCCCCGGGAAAATTTTATCCGGTGGCGAGCAAGATGATTCCCTGGTTTGCAACTGCGGCGACGATCCTCTTCATCATCGGCCTTTACGTTGGATTGTTTCTGGCGCCGCGCGATTTCCAGCAGGGAGAAGCGTACCGCGTGCTCTTCATTCACGTGCCGGCAGCGTGGATGGGGATGCTCCTTTACATCCTGATGGCGATCTATGCAGGTATTGGCTGGGCCTTTAATGCGCGGCTGTCTTCGATGATGGCGTCGTCCTTGTCGATCACCGGAGCGATGTTCACATTCCTTTCACTGGTGACAGGTTCGATGTGGGGAAAACCAACGTGGGGTACCTGGTGGGTGTGGGATGCGCGAACGACGTCCACGCTCATTCTGCTCTTTCTCTACATTGGTTTTGTCTCGCTGCAGTCCGCTATTGACGATCCGGGACGCGCCGACCGCGCAGGCGCTGTGCTGGCGCTGGTCGGTGTAATTAATGTACCGATTATCTACTTCTCGGTGCAGTGGTGGAACACCCTGCATCAGGGCGCTACGATCCGCCTCGTCGATAAGCCAACCATCGCTGCCCCCATGCTTGCCGCGATGTTGATCATGCTGGCGGCGTGCTGGCTATATTCCATCGCTGTCGTACTCACCCGGCTGTGCTGCACCATCATTGAAAGAGAGCGAGACGTGGGCTGGAGAGAAGAAGCACTAACGAGATGAACTGGTCAAAATTCTTTTCCATGGACGGTTACGCCTTCTATGTGTGGGGCTCCTACGCGTTGGCATTGGTGGCCATGTGCGGCGAAGTGCTCCTCGTGGTCCGCCGAAAGAAAACGCTAAAGAGGCAGCTTCAAAACTTTTCGAAATAGCCGGAAGGTACGAGCATGAAAAAACGTCACAAGAGAATGGGCTTTATCGTTGTGGGCCTCTGCAGCCTGGGCGTGGCGGCGGCCCTCGTGCTTAGTGCTTTCAACAGGAATCTGGTTTTCTTTTTCACTCCTTCACAGGTAGCCGGCAAAGAAGCTCCCCTGGGCCGGCATTTCCGCATCGGCGGTCTGGTTCAGAAGGGCAGTCTCAAGCGCGACGCTGATGGACTGACCTCGAGATTCATGATTGCGGATGCAGCGAAGAGCATTCCCGTGGTCTATAAGGGCATCCTGCCGGATCTCTTCAAGGAAGGCCGGGGCTGCGTTGCAGAGGGCAAAGTGGCGCCTGACGGCGTGTTTTACGCAGACCAGGTGCTGGCCAAGCACGACGAGAACTACATGCCACCCGAGGTCGCGCAGACGCTCGCGGGCAAATAGAGGGGGCCGTGCTAGCTGAAATCGGACAGTTCTCACTGATTGTCGCGCTCTTGATAGCCATCATCCAGGTCACCCTGCCGATGATTGGCGCCACGCGCGGCAATCGATCCTGGATGGCCGCAGGGATAACCGCCGGTCGGGCGCAATTCATCTTTGTGGCTGTTGCCTTTGGCTGCCTGGCCTACTTGTTTGTCACAAATGACTTCTCCGTTTTGAACGTCGCGAGCAATTCAAACTCGCACTTGCCCGTGCAGTACCGTCTGGCTGCAACCTGGGGTTCGCACGAAGGTTCACTCCTGTTGTGGACGTTGATACTGGGGTTCTGGACGCTGGCCGTTACGCTGTTCAGCGGTCACCTGCCGAAGGAGATGACCGCGCGCGTACTCAGCGTAATGGGCTCGATCAGTGTTGGGTTCCTGCTTTTCTTACTGCTGACGTCGAATCCTTTTACTCGCCTCAGCTCGCCGCCGTCTGACGGAAGAGATCTGAACCCTTTGTTGCAGGATCCGGCCATGGTGGCGCATCCGCCCATGCTCTACATGGGGTATGTCGGCTTCTCGGTGGCGTTCGCATTTGCGATCTCGGCGTTGATTGGCGGACGGCTGGACGCAGACTGGGCGCGCTGGTCCAGGCCCTGGACGACCGTGGCCTGGACGTTCCTGACTGGCGGCATTGCACTGGGAAGCTTTTGGGCCTATTACGAACTTGGCTGGGGCGGCTGGTGGTTTTGGGATCCGGTTGAGAACGCCTCGTTCATGCCGTGGCTGGTCGGCACGGCCCTGATTCATTCTCTCGCTGTCACGGAAAAGCGCGGAGCTTTCAGGAGCTGGACCGTGTTGCTGGCAATTGCCGCGTTTTCACTGAGCTTGTTGGGAACATTTCTGGTGCGCTCAGGCGTACTGACTTCCGTGCACGCTTTCGCGACGGATCCGAAGCGGGGCATCTTCATTCTCTGTTTCCTTGGGATAGTCATCGGGGGCTCGCTCCTGCTCTACGCATGGCGGGCGAAGCAAGTCGGACTGGGTGGCAACTTCGATCTGGTTTCACGAGAATCGTTCCTGCTGACCAACAACGTGCTTTTGGCTGTGGCGGCCGCTTCGGTGCTGCTGGGCACGCTTTATCCTCTATTCATCGAAGTGCTGGGCATGGGCAAACTGTCCGTCGGCCCGCCCTATTTCAACACGATCTTTGTTGCGGTGATGGTGCCGGCCATGTTCTTGCTCGGCGTCGGTCCAGCCGCGCGCTGGAAGAAGGCGAGTCTTCCCGAGTTGGCCGTGCGCTTGCGCTGGGCGTTCGCGGCGAGCGCGATCGCCGGGATTGTCATTCCCTTTCTTGTCAGCGAATGGAAACCTCTCGTAAGTCTCGGGCTGTCGCTTGCCTTGTGGATTGTGATTACCTCCGCAGTAAGCCTTTGGGAGAGGCTGAAGAACGCCATGGGCCCGCAGCCGCGCAGTTACTACGGCATGCAAATGGCCCATGTCGGCGTCGCGGTCGTGATCGCTGGCATCACGCTGGTGACCGGATATCAGGCGGAGAAAGACGTTCGGATGGACATTGGCGATACGGTCAATGTGGGTGGCTACGATTTCAGATTCAACGGCGTCACCGAAGTAGCCGGCGCAAACTACCTGGCTGGGCGCGCTGAGATCGAGATCATCAGGGACGGCCGGATGGTTCGGACGCTGTATCCGGAGAAACGTGTCTACACCGCTTCGGGGAACGCATTGACGGAAACCGCGATCGACAGCGGTCTATTTCGTGACCTTTATCTTTCGTTAGGTGAACCGGTGGGTCAGAACCGCGCCTGGAGTGTGCGCGTCCACTACAAGCCTTTCGTTGATTGGATTTGGGCGGGCGCAGTCCTGATGATGATCGGCGGCGGATTGGCCGCCAGCGGCCGGCGCTATGTCAAGCCCGCTGGGAAGCAGCGAAAAGTGGAATCATGAGATTTGCAATCCCATTCGTCATCTTCCTTTTGCTGGTGGTCTTCCTCGCAGCCGGTTTGCTCTATGATCCGCATGAAGTACCCTCGCCGCTGATCAACAAACCGGCGCCGGCGTTTCAGCTCGCTCAACTCCACGAGCCTGGCAAGACTTTTTCGCCGCAAGAGATGCGAGGCCAGGTGTGGTTGCTCAACACATGGGCATCCTGGTGCGTTTCGTGTCTCGAGGAGCATCTCGTCCTTGCCGATCTTGCACGCAGGGGCGATGTTCCCATTTACGGCCTGAATTACAAGGACAAGCGCGAGAACGCGCTCGCGTTACTCCGTGAGCTTGGGAATCCATATGTGCTCAGTGTCCTGGACACGGACGGGCAAGTCGGTATCGATTACGGGGTCTACGGTGTGCCTGAAACGTATTTGATCGACAAGAATGGTCTGATCCGGTTCAAACAGATTGGTCCAGTGACCCGCGAAATTCTGGACAAGACAATTCTGCCAATGGTCACGGAATTGAACCAATGAAGCGGCTCGCAGTGGTGCTGGCGATTTTCTCGTGTTTCCGACTCTTCGCAAGCGACAACCGCGAACTGGAGAAGCGAGTCATGGCGCTTTCGCGCCAGCTTCGTTGTCTGGTCTGCCAGAACGAAACACTCGCGGATTCGCAAGCCGAGCTCGCCGCCGATCTGCGAAAACAGATTCGAGAGCAAATGAGGGCCGGTAGGAACGACACGGAAATCGTAGCCTTCCTGACCGACCGCTATGGCGATTTCGTGCTTTATCGGCCTCCCCTGAAGCCGCGTACATATGTGCTTTGGTTCGGCCCTTTTCTATTGCTCGGCGGCGGTCTGTTCGCTCTCTATCGATCCCTGAAACGCCGGGCTGCGAACACGGGCTAAAGCCCGCGACTACGCAGCCGCTTTCTTTAACCAGGCTGCCATCTGATTATGATCCACCAGACCGGGCTGTTGCAGAACAACCTGGCCATTCTTGAAAACAACGAAGTTCGGAATACTCATCACGTTGTATCGTTGCGCAAGAACGGGTGAGCGTTCCGTGTCTACCTTCAAGACGATGGCTCGGCCCGCCATCTCCGCGGCTACCTTTTTGACTTCCGGCGCAGCCATTCGACAGGGGCCGCACCATGCTGCCCAGAAATCGACGAGAACCGGGACGCGAGCTTCGCGCACAATGCTGTCGAAACTCTCGGTGTCTGCCTCGATTGGTTCTGCAACCGGTGGAAGCTCTGCCTTGCAGGCGCCACACCGCCCGGTGTCTGCCATATGCTCGGCAGGCACCCGATTGCTCTTTCCACAGACGGGGCATTTTCGAATCATATTGTTCACGTTCCTTCCTTCAATCCACCCACTCGACTTTGATGAAGTTGGTATTCCCTGGGACATGAAGCGGCAGGCCGCCGGTGATGACCACTTGTTGGCCGCTATCGACGTAGCCGGCGCGCCGGGCGGCGTTGATGGACAGACGGATCATGTCATCGAGATTTTCGGAGGGAGGGATGAAGATTGGGATCACTCCCCAGCATAAAGAAAGGAAGTCGAAGGCGGCCTCGTTTGGCGTTGGGGCCAGAATCGGCTGCTTCGGACGGAACCGCGCGACCCGGCAGGCTGTCGAACCCGACCACGTCGGCGTGATGATCGCCGCAGCTCCCATTTCCTTCGCGATGAAATAGCTCGCCCGGCTGATCGCGTCGCTCGTACCCGACTCCATCGGAATATTTTCAAATTTCGAAACGTCGAGTGCGCACTCCGCCGCTCGCGCGATGCGATCCATCATCGACACGGATTCCGCGGGATACTTTCCGACTGCGGTTTCTTCCGAAAGCATGACGGCATCGGTCCCGTCGAG
>QHXD01000245.1:0-2788 GCA_003223895.1 Acidobacteriota bacterium | reverse complement strand
GCGGATTATCCACCATTCGCTGGAGCATCTGGGTTGCCGTAATCACGGGCTTGCCCAGCGTGTTGCACATCCTGATGATCGATTTCTGAACCAGGGGCACACTTTCGAGGTCGATCTCCACGCCCAGATCGCCACGAGCGACCATGATGGCATTCGAGGACATCACAATGCTGTCGATATTATCGACCGCCTCGTGTTTTTCGATTTTCGCCACGATCGGAACATTCCCACCGTGCTCCGTGATGACTTTGCGTGCCGAATCAATATCGGCGGCCCGGCGGACGAAACTGAGAGCGATCGCGTCCACACCTTCCTGAAGGCCGACAAGGATGTCGTTGCGGTCCTTACTCGTCAGGGAATCGACGTGCACTTCCGAACCCGGCAGATTGATGCCTTTATGCGAGCTGAGCATGCCGCCCACGATCACACGGCAAACAATGTCCGGCGGAGCTACCTTTTCGACTCGCAGCTCGATATTGCCGTCCGCGAGAAGAATCGAGTGCCCCACTGAAACTTCGTGCGGGGTAGTGTTCAGCGATACCTAGACGCGGTGCGCGTCGGCCGTCAGAGTGAATTCCTGGCCCGGCATCAATTGAACGAAGCCGCTCGCGATTTCGCCAATACGGATCTTCGGACCCTGCAGATCCTGAAGAATCGCCAGAGGTTTGTCCAGTGCCTTGCGGATCTCCTTCAGTCTTCGAATGACCGTGCGGTGGTATTCATCGGTTCCATGCGAAAAGTTCACGCGCGCCACGTTCATTCCGGCGGAGATCAGTTTCCTGATCATTTCTTCGGAATCGGAGGCGGGACCGATGGTGCAAACTATCTTTGTCCGTCGGGTCATTCCTTCTTGTCCTTAAGTCGATCGAGCGCCGCAGTCACTTCCGGCGCTTGAGGTCGAATACGCTGGGCTTCTTCAGCAGCGGAGATGGCTTCTTTGTTATGTCCCATCTTCTCATAGGCTGCAGACAGCAGTATGTAGGCATCAAAGGAGTGCGTGTCGATTTCCAGGGCGTGGTTTAAACTCTCGAGAGCATCTTCAGTCCGCGAGAGCTCGATGAAGATTCTTCCCTTCTCGATCGATGCCGCCGAGTTGGCAGGATTGAGCTGGAGCACCCGATCATAGTCATCGATCGCGGGTTTCCACTCGCGCCGGCGGACATGATAATTCGCGAAGTTGAAGTAAACGGCTTCGTTTTCCGGATCGGTGCGGACGGCCTCTTCGAGCAGAGGCAGGGCCCGGTCGGGCTCCCCTCCGCTTCCGTAGATCAACGCGAGGTTGTTCATCGCCTCGAAGCTCAGCGGGCTGGCGCGAATGGCGCGCTGATACAGATCGGCCGCTTTCTTCGTTTCGCCAAGCTGGTCATAGGTCCATCCGAGATTGAACAGATAGCTGGCATTATTCGGTTCGATCTTCACGGCCTGTTCCATGAGATCGACAATCTTTGGTGGATCGCCGCCCGGCCGGGACACCGCAAGATTCGCGAGGCGCGACAAAGGCTCGGCGTTCTTCGGGTAGATTTGTCGCGCGAGCTCGACATAGCGCGTGGCGTCGTCCAGGCGGCCGAGCCGATGGTATGCAGTGCCGAGCGTCATCAAGGCCTCAAAGTTTTCCGGTTCCTGATCGAGAACGTGATTCGCTTCTTCGGCGGCCTTGTTGTAGAACGAGGCGTCGAAGATTCCGGCGTATCGATAGATAAAGGCGCGAACCATCGGGCTCGCCTTCGGCAGAACGTCTTCGAGCCGGGAGAGGATGAAGTAATCCTGCTCGATACGTTCCGCCCTATAGGCTTCCTTCCAATGCTGGATGTCGCCCGTGATGGTGGCGAGCGCAACCTCCGCCGAGACCTTGTGGATGAGGCCGGCAGAAGCGCGCTGAAACGCCTGAATGGCGTCATTCTTTTGCGCCATCATCCAATAGGACTTTCCCAATTCGAGATCGAGCGCTACCGGACCGCGATATCTTTTGGCAGCGTCGATGGCTTCCGCAAATCGTCCCGCTCTTACAAGATTCCTGATGTATTGCGGATACTGCTCCATTCGGGCGGGTTCCCGCTGAAGCGCCAGTTCAGTTTCCAGAATCGAGCGGTCCAGAGCCGCCTTGTCATATCGAGTCTTGAGCTCATAGGCGCGCGCGAATTGTCCCTGCCTCAGGACGAATCGGACTGCGAGGTCCTGAATACCCTTCGCTGGGTTGGGATTTCGATCGAGTTCGGGTTGAAATTTATCCGGCTGATTTCGATCGAAGTAAACATGAAGCAGAAGGTCGGAGGCTGCCTGATTTTGTGGACTCAGTTCGCGGGCCTTCAGACCCGCTTTCTCGGCTTCATCCAGATCCTTCTGCTGCCACTGCGCGCGGCCGAGTGTGACCCACGCATCGGCCGAGCCCTTTTCGACGTCCGTCGCGCGCTTCGCTTCATCGACCGCCTTCTGACCGTCGCCTAACTCGATGTACGATGACGCGAGCCCAATCCACGGATCCGATCGGCGAGGCCGCAGCTTCACGGCCTCTTCAAATTCCTTGATCGCCGCTTGATAAAGGTGGAGCCGGAGGTATGCCGCGCCGAGGTAGGAATGTGTTTCAGGTCCCCTGTTTTGCGAGCTCGGGAGGTCCCGCAGCGTCTTCAGAACCGCAAGGTAATTCTCGGCGTCGAGGTGCGCGCGACTCTTCGCCAGGCGATAGTCGACTTCGGTTGGCCGGTCAAGCATGGACAGTGCGGCGACGCCGAGGATCAGTGCGACAACAATCGCAGCCGCCACGACGATGTAGCGATTCATTGAGAACATT
>QHXD01000244.1 GCA_003223895.1 Acidobacteriota bacterium | reverse complement strand
ACCCTCGTGTTCGTCCATACGTACATTTATATATACGCACGAGGCCCGCGTCTGGTTCCGCTCTTCAATTCAGTTTGCTTTGGGAAAAATCGGAAGATGGCGGCAAATCCGGGGATTTGCGCCAAGGCGTGAGGAAAAGGATAGTACCGGGTTACGCGTGAACGAGCGGAACCCCCAGCGAGGCGACGTTCTCCTCTTCTTCCAGTCCCTCGGTCCGGAGGGGCACGACCAACTCATAGACAACACCGTCCTCCAGGACTGATCCAAATTCGCGATCTTGAAGCTTGAATGTGCGATTGTACTTATCGTATTCGACCTTGATACGGATCATGCTGCCTCCCAACTTCCGTGCGCTCGGTACGTAATATTGATGTGCACGTACGTAACCATATCCGGTGATTCTGGGATCGTTTTGAAATCATTGGCTTTTCACAACAAAGAGAGAGGAAGTCGGAACTTCGATACACACAGAATCAGAAGGGACTATCCCAAAAGGATAGCCCGTGCTTAAAGCGAAACAAGACACTCAAAAGATTGGTCCTGCGCAGTGATCGGTGATAATCTCCGCAGAGCAGATTCCGGCCCTGGCAGTCCTGGAATCGATTCTGGTCTCAACTGGTAGTCAATCCTTAATTTGGGAGTTGATGTTTATGGCGTACAAGTTGACGGTGAACGGAAAGTCTCAGACGGTAGACGTGCCGGGAGAGATGCCCCTGCTGTGGGTGCTCCGGGACGTTCTAAACATGAAGGGAACGAAGTTCGGATGTGGTATCGGCGCGTGCGGCGCATGCACGGTGCACGTGGGAAACAAAGCGGTGCGCGCATGCCAGACGCCGGTTTCGACGGTCAATGCCGACGTGAAGACCATTGAAGGGCTTTCGACCGACGGATCCCATCCGCTTCAAAAAGCGTGGCTCGAAGTCGATGTTCCGCAGTGCGGATACTGTCAGGCTGGACAACTCATGTCCGCGGCGGCGCTCCTGGCCAGCAAGCCTAAACCGACGGACAGTGACATCGACGCGGCGATGTCCGGCAACGTGTGCCGGTGTGGAACCTACCTCAGAATTCGCGAAGCGATTCATGTTGCCGCAAACGGCAGGAAGAGTTAGGAGGGCGCGATGAAAAACATGAAGACTAAACAACTCGATCGTCGATCCTTTATCAAAGTAAGCGCGCTCGCCGGCGGTGGAATGTTGATCGCCTTCTACACCGACAACGGGCTACTCGCGCAACAGCGAGGTCCTGCTCCCGCGCCAACGCCTATCAACCCCAACACCTATATCAAGGTTCATCCGGACAACACCTTCACGATCGTTGCCAAGAACCCGGAAACGGGGCAGGGCATTCGAAACTCGCTGCCCATGATCATCGCGGACGAGTTCGATGTCGATTGGAAGCAAGTGAAGATCGAACAGGCCGACCGTGACGACAAGTACGGCAGAGACATGGGCGCGCCAACGGTGGGCCAGATTGAAGGTGGTTCCACAGCGACCCCGCAGAACTACCAACCGATGCGCAATGTCGGCGCAACTGCAAGAGCCATGATGGTTGCCGCAGCCGCAAAACAGTGGAATGTGCCGGCTTCAGACGTGACGACGGGCTCGGGAATCGTTACGCACACGCCGACCAGACGGACCGCGACATACGCATCGCTCGCACAAACAGCGCTGACAATGCCTGTCCCGGAACTGTCCTCTGTCAAGCTGAAGGATCCGAAAGATTTCAAGATCATCGGAAAGCCCACCCCTGGAGTGGACAATTTCGCGATCGTGACGGGTAAGCCGTCCTTCAGCATCGATGTCAATCCTCCAGGCATGCTCCACGCGGTTTATGAAAAATGCCCCGTGTTTGGCGGCAAAGCGGTCAGTGCAAATCTGGATGAAATCAAGAAACTGCCCGGTGTAAGGCATGCGTTCATCGTTGCCGCATCTCCCGACCCGACGCCGGCACCTGCCGGGGCCCCCCCTGCACCTAACGTGAGATGGGCTTCGGGAGTTGCGATTGTTGCGGACAATTGGTGGCTGGCAAACAATGCACGGAAGTCGCTGAAACCCGTCTGGGACGAAGGGCCGGTCGCCTCGCAGAGCAGCGCCGGTTATCTCGCACAGGCCAAACAACTGTCGTCCACCCAGGCTTCGCAGACGCCTGCGGGCGGCACTCCGCGCAGCGCTAAAGAAGGCGACGCTGAAGCAGCATTCAAGACCGCGGCCAAGATTGTCGAGGCCGAGTATGCCTTCCCACTGCTGTCTCACGCTCCACTCGAGCCGCAGAATTCAACCGCGCATTACAAGGACGGCAAGCTTGAAATCTGGTCACCGAGCCAGATTCCGCAGATCGCCAACGCTGCGGTACCGGCCGGCATCCAAAACAGCGATGTCACGTTCCACATGGTGCGAGCTGGTGGCGGTTTCGGCCGACGCCTCGTGAGCGAATACGACATCGAAGTTTCCAAGATCGCCAGGCTCGTGACTGATGAACGGGCGAAGCAAGGGTTGCCTAGCGCGCCCGTAAAGCTGCTGTGGACGCGCGAAGACGATATCCATCACGACAATTACCGTCCAGCGGGCTTCCACTATTTCAAGGCCGGCCTGGATGCATCCGGAAAGCTCATCGCGTTCCGTGACTACGTTGCAAGCCACGGCACCACTTCGGTCATTCCCGCCAATGAATTCCCCCGAGGATTCGTGGCGAACTTCTGGGTGTCCGAAGGTCAGATCACCCCGTACGGCATCCCGACCGGAGCGTTGCGTGCGCCGAGCACCAACGGAGTTTCGTTCGTCATGCAGTCGTTCATTGACGAAATCGCGGTCGAGGCCGGCAAGGATCCACTGCAGTACCGATTGGATCTGCTGGCCAATCCACTGGTGCCTGCTCCTCCTGCCAGTCCGAACTCTTTCGGCGCCCCGTTCAACGCCCAGCGCGCCATTGGGGTGCTCGAAGCTGTAAGAGATATGTCGGGTTGGAAGAACCGTGACAAGCTTCCCAAAGGGACAGGCCTCGGCACTGCATTCCAGTTTGCGCATTCCGGCTATGTTGCCTATGTGGTAGAAGCCGCTGTCACTGCGGACAAGAAGCTGAAAGTCAACAAGGCCTGGGCGGCGATCGACATCGGAAGTCAGATCGTGAACCCGAGTGAGGCTGCGAACCTCGTCCAGGGAGGATTCATCGAGGCCATGAGTCACATGATGGCGTGGGAAATCACGATCGACCGGGGCCGAGTCGTGCAGAATAATTTCAGCCAGTACCAGCCGACTCGTATGTCCCAGGCGCCGCCGTCGATCGAGGTGAAGTTCCTCAAGACCGATTTCACTCCGACCGGTCTGGGCGAACCCTCCTTGCCGCCAGCTGTGCCGGCGATCTCTAACGCGATCTTCGCGGCGACGGGCATACGAATTCGCTCGCTGCCTCTGGGGAATCAGGGCTATCGCTGGACATAGGAGTAAAGGGCGCGGGCTAAAGCCCGCGACTACATTGAAAACCGGGTTGACCCGAAATGTAGTCGTGGGCTTTAGCCCGCGCCCTTCCCAGTTTGAATTGTAATGAATTTACGGAAAGCTTTTTTGCCGTTCCTCTTCGTTTCCTTTTGTTTCGTCACCGCATCCTGTGCTCAGAGCACTCCGAAGTTGACTCTTTCCACCCCGCGGATCCAGCACCACGGACACGTGGGTATGCAGGGCACCGGATTCACCCCCAAACACAACGTGACCTCGCACCTCCGCAGGCCGGATGGAACCGAGTTTCCGGTCCTCCCCATTCTCACCGATGATCACGGCGCGTTTACTCACGACATCGATACCTTGCTTCTCTCGCCGGGAACTCATGAAGTGTGGGTTGTGGATGACACCTCCAAAGTTTCCTCGAATGTTGCCCGCTTCGAAGTAACTCTCGAACCGTAATCTCTACCGATAGTAGCCCGGCCCAACCCGCAGACCATGATGCCAGCTTCCCGGAAGCGCCATCGCAAGCAGGCTGCCGACAATAGCTTGTGCGACCGCAAGCGGTACAAGATTTCGATGCTTTATAAAGATTCTTGTCAGCAGGTAGCCTCCGGCGAAGGTCACCGGAATCAAAACAGGATTCGGTATGTGGAACGTGCCGAATACGAGAGCCGACGCCCAGGCGGTGCGGTTCGGCTGTTTGAAAATTGCAGATAGGCGATTGGTGAAGAAGGACTGAAGCCCAAACTCCTGAAACAGGCACCAGGCAAAATAGCGGTTGAGACCCCACAACTTCGCCGTTGTAAGCGAGCCGAGGTCCAGTTCACCGTCTAAAGCGGCTGCAAATAACAGGACGGCCGCCACGATCGCCGTAGGTGCTGCCAGAGTTTTCAAACCGGAGATGAGGCCTCGGGAACCGAAACCTAAATTTTGCAATTTGTCGCGATGAATAAAAAAGGTCAGGACAATAAACCCGAGAAGGAACAGAGCAAAATTGGGATACGTGAATTGCACACGCCAGATGAAAAGAATCACACCACAAAAGACGATTGCGAGCTCGGCGGCCGCTAAAATGACCATACGTATATCCCTGAGCAGGTGTGATGCCAGGAACGAAGTTTCGATGAAGCCTGTAAATCGGGGTTTTAATGATTAATCACTAATGTCCAATGCTGATGACAAATGAAACTCAGGATTGATAATTGAGAAATTGGAAGGGCGCGGGCTAAAGCCCGCGACTACATTTGAAAACGGAGTTGACCCTAAATGTAGTCGCGGGCTTTAGCCCGCGCCCCTTCTCCGAGTTCACCGATAGGCCGCCGCCTGAATACCGTACAGTTCTGCGTACGGGCCGTGCCTGGCGATGAGCTCGGTGTGCGAACCCATTTCGACGACATGGGAGCCGTCGAGCACAACAATGAGGTCGGCCATGCGGACCGTACTGAACCGGTGCGAGACGAGAATCGTAATGCGACCGTCCACCCTGCCACCGCGTGCGGCGGCGGCGTAGCGCTCGAACAGAGCGTGCTCGGTTTCGGCATCGAGAGCTGCAGTCGGTTCGTCGAGCACCAGCAGCAGCGGGTCATCGCGCATGAAGCCGCGCGCCAGCGCAATCTTCTGCCACTGACCAAACGAAACCTCGACCCCCTCGGGCCACGTCGGACCGAGCTGCGTCTCGAGGCCCGCGGCGAAACGTGAGACAACGTCGCCCGCCCCGGCACGATCGACCGCCACAGTGACGGCAGGCTTATCGTCGCAGCGCGGCACGTCGCCCAGACCGATGCTGTGAAGAGCGCGGAGCTCGAACCGGAAGAAATCCTGGAACGCGCCGGCCAGACGCTGGCGCCAGTCGTCGGCGGGCATCCGAGCCAGCGGCTGGCCGTCGACATAGATTGCGCCCGATGACGGCTCGTAGAACTTGCTGAGCAGCTTCACAAGCGTGGTCTTTCCGGCCCCGTTTTCGCCGACGATGGCGACGACCGTCGAGCACAAGTCTTTCGGTGCCGGGATAGGCGAAGGAAACGTTCTCGAGGCGTATGCCTTCGGTCAGGCGCGCCGGCACTGGCAAGTCGGCCGACGCCGTCAACGAGGCAACGTAGTCCTCGAGCCAGGCGAGACGCCTGGCGCCATCAATCCAGATGCTGCGCAGGAAACCGATCTCACCGACTGCACCGCCGATATACGCCGACAGCCGCCCCCCGGCGGCCAGGACCAGAAGGACGTCGCCCACCGGCGCCCGCAGTCCGACCGAAACGAATACCACCGCCCCCACGTAAGCGCTGCCGAAGACGGCCCATGCGAGCGCATGCCAGACGGCGGAATCCCACCGCGCCTTCGACACGCCCCTGTACCACCATTCCCAGGCGCCGCGGCGATCGCTGACCAGCCGCGAGCCGATCCCGGTGACGCGGACCTCCTTGCCTGGAGCCGCGGTCGTGGCCGTGGTGAACAGATGTCGAGCGAGGCGGTGCGCCGATGCGCGGCTCTCCCATGCGATGCGCTCGACCGCAGGGCGCCATGCCGATGTCCATACGGTCGGCAGAGCGAAAACGGTCAGCAGGATCAGTGCGGGATGAATGGAGACGAGCAGGGCGACGGTGATGCCGAGACGCAGGATCCAGGCGCAGGTCGAGAACACCGACATGTACATGTGGTCGAGCACGAACACCTGGTTGCGCAACATGGCAAGCCGATCCAGGTATTCAGGCCGCTCGTGATGCGCGATCGTCGCGGCCGACGCCTGGAGCCTTGCAACGTGCGACTCGAGAGCAATCGTGACCTTGTCGCGGAAACGACGCTGCACGCGCGTGCTCACTGTTCGCAGAAACCAAGTGCCGGCAGCGGAAACGCTAAGGCCCATTGCTGCGGCGAACACACGCCTGCGATCTTGCTGGAGCATGCCGTCGCCGAGCACTTTGAGCCAGACAGCGACCAGCGAGTCGGGCAACGCCGCAAAGAGGGACATCAGGAACGCGGCCATCAAGAGTCCCGGCTCGTGGCGGTAGCCCAGCTTGCACAGCCGCCAGATCGAAGACAGGCCGGGGGGCAGCTCATTCGAGGGAGCGCCAGGCTTACGCGAGGACGTCATATGTCTGCCCCTCCTCGTCCTCCGCGGCGTTGAACCGCTGGGCCTGCAGGTCGAACATGGTGCGGTACCGGCCGCCGAGGGCCATGAGCTCATCGTGCGTGCCGTGCTCGACGACCGCACCGTCCTCGAGAACGCAGATGCGATCGGCATGCCGGACAGTTGAAAAGCGGTGCGAGATGAGGATCGTTGTGCAGTGGCGCGTGGCAGCCAGGATGCGATCGAAAATCTCGGCCTCGCCGCGCACGTCAAGCTGGGCGGTCGGCTCGTCGAGGAGCACGACGCCCGCCCCGAGCCGCACGGCACACAGCGCCCGCGCCAATGCTATCCGTTGCCACTGCCCCCCGGACAGATCGGTTCCGCGTTCGTAGCCGCGTGCGAGCACGGTGTCCAGATTGGCAAGCCCGGCGGCTCCGGCCGAGTCGAGCGCAGCGAGCACTTTATCGTCCGGAGCACCCTGGGGAGCAACGTTGTCGCGCAGCGGTAACTCGAACTTGATGAAATCTTGAAACACGGCAGTAACACGCGATCGCCAATTGTCGACCTCCAGGTTGCGAATATCGACACCATCAACCTCAATCGCGCCGGACTGCGGATCATAGAGCCGGCACAGCAGCTTGGCGAGCGTCGTCTTGCCGGCGCCGTTTCTGCCGACGATAGCGAGTGACGATCCTGCGGGAATCGTGAGATCGAATTTCTTGAGCACCGGCGCCGCACCACCACTCGGGTACGCGAACGTGACGTCGCGGAACCGGATCGACTTTCGGGGCAGTCCCTCCGCGCGCCGGGTACCCGAGGGGAGCGCGCCGGCAGCCCTCATGGCAGGGTCCAGACGAAGTACGGCCGCAACCGGCGAAGCCGCCCAATCCAGCGCCCAGTTGAGCCCGCCGAATGCGATCATTGCCGTGCCCATGGCGCACTGAGCAAACACGACAACGGCCCCAGGATCGAGGCGCCCGGCGATGGCCGCGTTTGCGAGCGACCAGAACACGGCAACGTTCGCGCTCACCACAAGCAGGAGACTCCACACGACAGGTCTTTCACGAAGGCGAGTGGCTTCGTACTGAAGCTGGTGCAGGCGTGTGCGCCTGGCAACGAAACGCTCGATGACCCAGCCAACAAGGCCGAACAACCGCAACTCCTTGGCAGCGGGCGGATCGACGGCAAGGCGGTATGCATAATCCGAATCGCGCTGCGCAGCGCGCACCTCATCGGTGTTCCGGTCGCGCCAGATCGCGCTCTCACGCAGTAACCAGTGTGTCGCCAGCCAGGCGCCCGCAAGCACGATTGGCGCCCACCAGGCATACCACGCGAGCACGGCTGTTGACGCCAGGCCACCAATCATCTCGACCAGGCCCCCGGCGATGAAGTCCATCGAGATCGAGAGCGGCGGTCCCATCATGCCAAGATCGAAATCCCGAGCAACACTGAGATCACCCGTCAGCCTGGGATCCTCCAGATGTCCCATCCCCGGCGGGCGAACACACGCTTCGGTAAGCCGGTCGTAGAGCCATGCCGCCGTCCGATCTCCGAGATTGGCGCCTACCGCCACGTGAATCGGCGCGAGAACCTGCAACAAAACGAACACGGCTCCGGCGAAGAACAATGGACCAGTCAGGCTGTCACCCTGCTGGACGCTTCGAATGAGCACGCCCATGGCGATGGCGAACAGCACCGGCATCACGCCTCTGAGCAGAAGGATCACCCACCAGACCATGGCGAGAGACCGGTCGGCCTTCGGCAGAACCGCGAAGAACTTCCACTCGTTGCGTTCACGCAGCCGTCGCATCATGGTTTTCGAGACGCCCGGGTTGTTCGTTTGGGTTTCGGCCGTGGGGCAGCCCGCTTCATGGCCGTGTTCTGCCAGGCCAGTGTCATCGCTTCTCCAAGCGTGTCTTCATCGGCCGAATCCAGCCGCACCTTTGTGCATCCGGCGCGTCCCCATGCGCCGTTCTCGGGTACAAATGTCGTGGGATTCTCGCGGACGAATTTCTGCTGCTGGTCAGGCGTGAGCTTGACCATTCCCCACTCGTGATCGGGATGAATGGTGGCGAAAATCCGGCCGTTGGCCCGGAAGTCAGGATGCCCCATGTGCGCGCCCTCGATGGCGTCCTTCATCCCCAGTGCGATACGACGAAACTGTCTGGAGTTCATCTATGCCTTTATTCCTTCAACAACTTACTCCCTCTGGGAAGCTCGCCTGACCATCTCTTCCGAGGACATGTCTTCCTTGTGCGTTGCGATCCACCATTGATTTCCTGCGGGGTCTTCCAGAGCGCCGCTTCGATCGCCATAGAACTGATCGACGGGCTCCATAATGGATTTTCCGCCGGCTTGAATGCCCTTCTTATAAACGGCGTCGACGTCGTTAACGTACATATAGAGCATGGCGCGCAGCAACTTCTCTTCTTCCGTATCTTTTGGGACCTGTCCGATCATGACCATCGAATCGCCCACTCGCATTGCAGCGTGCATAACCGTGCCGTCCGGCGTCCGGAGCACTTCAGTTTCTTTGGCATCAAACGCCTGTTTCAGGAATTCAATCAGACTGGATGCATCCCGCACGCTGAAGTACGGCGTGATGGTGTGATAGCCCTCTGGAATCGTTCTCACCGTCATGAAATCGCCTCCTGCTTTGTTGTATCTGTTTGAATTGTCGCCTTCCTTTTTCGCTTCTCGGCGACACGCGCTCCAAGTGCGCCTCCCAGTATCTTGAGGCCATGAGCAACGATGTACTGCCAGGGCTCAGGCTGTGCGAAAGACAGACCAATGTAAACGAGCGTGGCAGCCACTCCCACGAGCATTCCGTGCAGGACAAAGTGCGACTCAATTTTTCGCCCTATCCAGACGCCGAAGACAAAAGTCATTGCAAAGGAGGCCAGGGCCGCGGTGTAGATGCCGGGCTGTTCGCCCAGAAATACGAAGACAGGAATGAAGACCGCGAAGATGGCCACTTCGACAAGAAACCCCGCAATCACAATCCGTCCCCAATGAATTTTTTTAGTCATGTCGCGAGAATATATAGGGAAGTGGCGTGTGTCGTATTGTAAAAAATTGACCTTAGTCGCGAAACTGGACGTGGCCAGGATGCTCGGTGCGCAAACCGAGGTACTCGGTAGGGCTCAGGCCGCTGAATTCGCGGAAATCATGAATGAAGTGGGACTGGTCGGAATAACCGCGCGAGAGAGCGATATCGATCCAGTGGACTGCGGAAGGTTCCGAGTTGATCGCCGGTCCAATCGGAGATTTCGGATTTCGGATTTGAGATGCAGGACTCGTCCAATTTCGAAATTTCCCACTCTGACAGGGATCTTCACAAATCCTCGACACCATGTCACCCAAAGTGGGCTACGGCCGGGCAGCCGAGCGCGGAAAGAAACTGGCGCCGGCGTGAGGCTGGCCCTTTCGAAATCCTGATCTATTTGCTCGCGAGTATCACGTCCAGGACGGTTCCCATTCGGGAATCGACACTGATGCTGTTACGGTAACGCCGGCGCCCGGGCTGGAGTCGATTTTCAATATTCCGCCGATGTTCTCCATGCGTTCGGCCATACCGGACAAGCCCAGTCCTGTCGTGGTGGTGTGTTCCACCGCAAAGCCGCAACCTCGGTCTGTAATCATTACAGCCAGACCGGTTCTATCAATGTGCAGGTCAATGTTGATTCGGTCCGTTCCGCTGTGAGCGAGAGCGTTTCGCAGCGCCTCTTGAGCAACCCGATAGAGTGCAATGGAGACGATCCAGGGGACAACGCGCTTCAGTTCGCCGTACTGAGAAAAGGTGACGACAACCCCATCGGGATTCGCCGATTTCGCACACAGGCTCTGTAGAGCGGCGGGCAGTCCAAGTCTTTGCAGAGTGACTGGTCGAAGTTGACGCGAAAGGCGCGCGATATCGGTAATGACAGCGGAAGCTTGCTGTTGCAAATTGGCGCAATCTGCCGCCAATTTGTCATTTCCATCCATCTGCTGCGCAAGGTGACTGATGCCGATCGAGAGAGCGACGACTCGCTGTCCGAGATCGTCGTGAAGCTCCTGCCCGATACGATTTCGCTCCGCCTCCTGCGCGTTGATCAATAATCGCGGGATTCGCCGGAGTTTTTCTTCGGCTTCGTGGCGATGGGTGATGTCAATGCAGCTCCCAAGATAACCAAGAAAGGCACCGTCCGGTGTCGAAGCCGGCACTCCATTGTGAAGTGTTTTCTCGCATGAAGCGCGGTGAGATAGTCCTGGATGCAACGTTCCCGGTCCTCAGAATGAACACACGCCGACCATCCGTTTCCCAGTTGCTGCTCCTCAGGCTCACCCGTGAAATCCAACCACTGTTTATTGAAAAAAGTACAGAGACCATCCTTGTCGGCGATCCAGACCATTACCGGGGCTGTATCCACCAGCGACCTGAAACGGTGTTCACTTTCGCGCAGCGCTGTATGCGTTTTCCGCTGCTGCTGTGTCAGGACCGATAACAGCAGGAACGGAATAGATGGTACAAGCAGGAAGACTTGAATCGACAGAACAATAGACTCTCCTGCAGCCGATGAGGAGGGTCTTCGTCCGGTGAAAGCGCCGTACATTGCAAGCACGCTTATGAACGACAGCACGCTGGAGGCTCCAAGAGGACCGAACCTGACGGCCGCCCAGAGCAGGAAGGGCACCGGCAAATAGAGGACGAGTGCAGGGTCATTGAGGCCCTCGAATTCTGGATCAAACAAAACGAAGGCGCCGAAGATGAGACCCGCTGTGATCAGGAGCGCCTCCACATGCCGTGTCCACTTTGCCCGGCCGATGCTTCGAAAGTCCCGTAAGAGACAGAACAAGGCCGGCGTCAGCATCAGATTCGCCAGAGCATCACCCAGGAACCATTGTTTCCAGGCGGTCCAGAAGTGCGCGCCAAGCGCCACCCGGGCCGCCGCTCCGCCAAGAGCCGAGCGAGCAGGGGCAAGCCCTACCGCAACCAGGCCGTATTTGACAAAGCCGCGCAGGTCGTCGAACCACATGTTCTGGCCGGCGCCCCGCCTGAGTAGAAATGCAGCCAGCAAACCTTTCAGGGAATCATTGACAAAGGCAGCGAACAGGAACCAGACCGGTGCGTCGGGCACGGATACCAGGAAACGAATGGGAAGCGCGGCCAGGATATACATCCACCACGTGTTCCGCGGGCTGACAAGCAAGGCGCAAAGCAGTACCGAGTCGGGGAACCAGAGAGGAGCCGGATAGTCCGAAGAGAAAGTCATTCCATATCGGTAGGCGAAAAAGAACGCGATCTCGAAAACAATCAGGTTTCGCGTCACCTTCGCGCGATCTCTGGACATCCATTGCACAACAATTCCTCTGAGCAGTTTTTGCTGGTGAGCAACTGTATCGGGCACGCGCAGGACTCCTATTTTGATTTGGAATTCTTGCGCATTCCAGTGGCCTGTAACAGTTAAATCGGTGGTGGCCGGAGTCGAGTCAAGTGGGCCACCCGCCGCTGACGACGCGGCTTGCGCATGCCCTCCGTCATTCCCTTTACATCTTTTTACAGAAGGCAGCCCAAGCGTCCATTGCCTTCATCAGTCAAACGACATTCGTGTGAACTGTGTGTTTTTTATTAAATCCTTATGACGACCATCATCCGAAATCGAAAGGTGTGTGATGAAACGGCACCTGTTAATGACATTCCTGGTTGTTCTTACTTTCACTGAAGGCGCGCTTGCACAGGGACTGAGTATCAAGAGCGCCGAGCTGAGCCTGTCCGTCGGAGAAACCACTTCCGCAAAAAAGACTTTTACAATCGGCCCTCCTCAATCCGCCAGCCCGATTAACGGAGACATGCAACTGAACTCCGGAATGATGTATGAGGCGCGGATCAATTTCTTCACTACGAATCGCATCGGCTCGGAAGTTCTCTATGGGTACCAGTACTCCGGTGTCACTTTCAATCGAAGTACGGCGCCCGCTTCGAGTTTTTCCGTTCCG
>QHXD01000093.1 GCA_003223895.1 Acidobacteriota bacterium | reverse complement strand
CGCCGGAATTCCCGATCTCACGCTCGACAAGCTGTATGATCCGGCCGTGAATATACCGCTGGGTGCTCAGCTTTGGGCTTCGCTGCTTCGAGAGTTGAGATACCCGGAGATGGCTCTCGCCGCTTATAACGGCGGAGTCGGCAACGTGCAACGCTGGAAGAACAAATGGCCTGACGCCCCGGATGAGCTGGAGCTTTTTGTGGCCGATATCGGGTTCGTCGAAACCAAGCGATACGTGATGGAGGTCTTTCGAGCGCGAGCAGCTTATGAGTCATTAGTGAATTCGAATTAATGAAGCAGCAACGAATCTTTTTCAGTGTGCTCTTTGGGATCATCGCGTTGCTTGCGGTGATCGTCATGCAGCCGTTTCTCAGCTACATCGTCCTTGCGGGAATTCTCACCTACACGCTGTTCCCTGTTTATCACTTCTGTCACCGGCGCACCGGTCGCGCCGCATTGTCGTCGGCCGTGTCGATCCTGGTAGCGCTTCTCCTGATGGTGTTGCCGGCCTTCTTCCTCATCAGCGAACTGGTGGAGCAGGTATCCGGAGCATACAATACGTTTCAGGCGCAGAACCTCCAGCGAGTCGCCGACTATCTCAGCGGGCTGACCGGCAATCGGCTGAACTTCCAGGAAATGCTCACCACGGCCATCGACCAGATACGCCGATCGATTGTCGGACTGGCGCCGGACATTCTGGGCTCGATCGGAGAACTGCTGGTCGGCCTGTTTATCATGTTTTTCGTGATGTACTACGGCTTTCGGGAAGGCGAAGCGTTCATCGCGCGGATTCGCCAGTTGCTTCCGCTGGAGAGCACGCTGAAAGAATCGCTATTCTACGAACTTCGCACCGTGACGCAGGCGGTACTGTACGGCCAGGTGATGACCGCCGTGATTCAGGGGTCGGTGGGCGCGTTGGCTCTATTGGTCTTCGGGGTTCCGAACTGGCTCTTCTGGGGCGCCATCATGATCATCATGGCCTTCCTGCCGGTATTGGGCACTCCGGTCATCTGGGTTCCCGCTGCTGTTGGCCTGATTCTGGACGGAGACACAGCGCGGGGAGTGGGCTTGCTGATCGTGGGCTCGACCATCGTGATGAACATCGACAACTTTATTCGACCGAAGCTTGTCAGCGGGCGCACGAAAGTTCATCCGGTCTTGATTCTGATCGGCGTTCTGGGTGGCTTGAAAATCTTCGGATTTATCGGAATGCTCGTGGGCCCCTTGATTCTGGCCCTTCTCGTCGCCTTCATCAAATTCTACGAACACACCTACATGGATCCCAAAATGTCGATTGGCCCTGCTGCGGATTGAGGTCTCCGGGTAAATCACTAATCACTGATGTCAGTGATCAGTGATTTACAGCAACTCGTAACCCGGCCCACCACCACCCTCCGGCGTAACCCAGTTGATGATTTCGTAGGGGTCCATGATGTCGCAGGTCTTGCAGTGGACGCAGTTGGAGGCATTGATCTGCAGGCGGAGGCTATCCTTGCCGGCCTCCGTCATTTCGTAGACCGCGGCGGGACAGAAGGCCTGACACGGATTTCCGTACTCTTGTGTGCAGCGCGGATAGCAGATGTCCGGCTGCAGAACAACCAGATGGCAAGGCTGATCTTCGTCATGGTCCGTTCCGGAGTTGTACACATCCGTCAACTTGTCGAACGTCAGTTTGCGATCGTAAGCGGGCTCGGCGGGCGGCGGCAGGTTGCCGTCATAGTATTGCTTGAGCCGTTCCATACGACGATGTCCAGGAACGTTTTGATATCGATTCCGAAGCCCGCGGCCGCCGGTCACCATCTGCAGGCCCGTGTGAACCATTCCCAGGAAGAATCCATGCTCGAAGCCCTGGTGGAAGTTTCTCACTTTCCACAGTTCTTGCTTCACCCAGCTCTTTTCTACGAGTTCCTCGAAGCGTTTCAGCTTATTCGCGGAAAAATCATTCGACGCGAGCGCATCGGACACAGCTTCGGCAGCGAGCATGCCCGTCTTGAACGCCAGATGAATGCCCTTCAGGCGCATCGAGTTCAGGAAGCCGGCGGAATCACCGATGATCAATCCGCCATTGAAGTAATACTGAGGCTGGGCCCAGTAGCCGCCTTCGGGAATCGTCTTTGCGCCATATGAAAAAAGCGTACCGTCTTCGAGAATGCTGCGGATGTAGGGATGAGTCTTGAATTCCTGAAATCGCTGGTGCGGGTCCAGACGGGGATCGAGGTAATCGAGACCAATGACGAAACCGATGGAAACACGGCCATCCGACATGTTGTAGATGAATCCGCCGCCGAACTCTTCGGTACGCAGCGGCCAGCCCATCGTGTGAATGACGCGCCCTCCGGTTTTCTTTTCCTTCGGGACGTCCCAGACTTCCTTCACCCCGACGGCGTAGACCTGCGGATTGCGGTCCTGGTCGAGCTTGAACTTCCGGACGAGTTGTTTGGTGAGCGAACCGCGGGAGCCTTCGGCAAGAATCGTGATCTTTGCCCGAATGTCGATGCCGGGTTCGAAGTTGCTTTTGTGATTGCCCTGTTTGTCGATTCCTTTGTCGCCGGTTCGAACGCCGACGACGTTATCGCCTTCGATCAGAAGTTCCGCGCCGGCAAATCCCGCGAAAAGATCGACTCCGCTCTGCTCCACCTGTTGCCCAAACCAGCGCGTGAACTTGTTCAGCGAAATGATGTAATTGCCGTGATTCTGGAGCGGGGGAGGAACGATCGGCAGTCCGAACTTGCGGCGCTTCGTGAGAAAGAGGACGTGGTCCTCTTCGACGGGCTTCTCGATGGGCGCGCCTTTCTCCTTCCAGTCCGGCATCAGTTCATTGATGCCGCGGGGATCCATCACCGCACCCGAGATGATGTGAGCCCCGATCTCCTTCCCTTTTTCGATGACGGCGATCGAGACATCCTTATTCAGCTTGCGAAGATGATAGGCAGCGGCCAGACCCGCAGGCCCGCCGCCGACGACGAGGACGTCAACCTCCAGGGTTTCGCGTTCGGACATAATTTAAGGATAGCCGAAACCTCAACCTTCGTATCTCTTGAATAACAGCGAGGCGTTGGTGCCGCCGAAGCCGAAGGAGTTGGACAATGCATACCGCACATTGGCCTTCCGCATCTTATTCGGGACGTAGTCCAGGTCGCAGTCCGGATCGGGCGTTTCGTAGTTGATGGTTGGCGGGATGACGCCCCGCTCAACGACGAGTGAAGTAATTCCGGCTTCGACAGCGCCTGCAGCGCCCAGCAGATGGCCGATCATCGACTTCGTCGAGCTGACAGCCAGCTTGCGGGCATGATCGCCGAACAGCCGCTTGATCGCGGCGGTCTCGATACGATCATTGGGAGGCGTTGATGTGCCGTGGGCGTTGATGTAACCGACTTCTTCGGGTTTGATTCCGGCATCGTTGATCGCGTTAAGCATGACGCGATGAGCGCCGTGGCCGTCATCGGGAGGAAGCGTGATGTGGAATGCATCGCCGCTCATTCCATATCCGACGAGTTCGGCAACGATCGTGGCTCCGCGCTTCTTTGCAAGCTCCAATTCTTCGAGCACGAGGACGCCCGCGCCTTCGCCGACGACGAACCCGTCGCGGTCCTTGTCGAACGGACGCGACGCGCGGGCGGGTTCCTCATTGCGAGTGGAAAGGGCCCGCATTGCAGCAAATCCACCGACTCCCATCGGAGTAACGGCTGCTTCAGACCCGCCGCAGATCATGACATCCGCATCACCACGCGCGATGACTCGAAACGCATCGCCGACAGCGTGCGCCCCTGAAGAGCATGCCGTACATGGAGCCGAGTTCGGCCCACGCGCGCCAAACCGGATGGAGACCTGACCTGCTGCCAGATTGATGATGCTGGACGGAATGAAGAAGGGAGATATTTTACGCGGGCCGCCTTCGAGAAACGCCTGGTGCTCGCGTTCGATGACCGTGAATCCGCCGATTCCCGATCCAATAAACACTCCCGCGCGCTCGGCCGATTCCGGGGAGATTGTCAGCCCCGCCTGCTTCATCGCGTAGTCGGCCGCAGCGACTGCGTAGTGAATGAACGCATCCATCTTCTTGAGGTCTTTCTTGTCGAACCAGTTCAGCGGCTCGAAATTCTTAACCTCCGCGGCGATCTTCGCGGTGAACAGCGTGGTGTCGAAGCGGGTGATAGCCGTGACACCGCTCCGCCCCTCGCAAAGCGCCTTCCAATTCTCCTCAGTCCCAGTTGCCAGCGCGGTTACCAGACCCACGCCGGTGACAACAACTCGTCTATTTTGCAAAATCCGACCTCTTCTACGATTTTGGCATGTGAGATTCGATGTAACTGATCGCTTCCTTGACCGTCGTAATCTTTTCGGCGTCTTCGTCAGGAATTTCCATGCCGAATCCTTCTTCCAGAGCCATCACCAGTTCGACCGTATCCAGCGAATCCGCGCCGAGGTCGTCGATGAAGGAGGCGGTGGGTGTCACTTCGGACTCGTCCACGCCCAGTTGCTCAACGATGATTTGTTTAACCTTGTCTTCAACTGAAGAAGCCATTCAAGATCCTCCTTTTTATAGCAAATCGGTGATTATAGGAGCGCGCTGAAAGTATTTTCCACCGATTTCTCGTCTTCGACGTTCAGCATTGTAACCGACTTGTCGATCGATCGAATCAAGCCCAGCAGGACTTTTCCCGGACCAACTTCAACAAACGTGCGCACTCCTTCATCCAGCAATCGCTGAATACTCTCCTGCCAGCGCACCGGACGCGATACCTGCCGCTTCAGGGCGTTGCCGGCTTCCGCGCCCGTTCGAATCGGTTCGGCATCGACATTCGTCACGAGCGGGCATTTCAAATTCTGAAACGAGCACCGTTCGAGATCCGCAGACAGCCGCTCTTCGGCAGGCATCATCAAGGCGCAATGAAAAGGGGCGCTCACCTGAAGCAGAATGGCGCGCCTTGCTCCCGCATCCTTTGCGAGAACCAGGGCTCGCTCCACTGCTTCGCGGTTGCCTGCAATGACAATCTGTCCCGGCGAGTTTAAATTTGCCGGAGAAACAACCTGGCCTTCGGCGGCTCGCTCGCAAACGGACTGGACGGCCGGCAAATCGAGACCAAATAACGCCGCCATAGCGCCCACTCCGACCGCGACGGCTTCCTGCATGTAGCGCCCGCGCCGCCGGACCAGTGCCGCAGCCTCGCCCAACTGGAGCGCTCCCGTTGCAACAAGGGCCGAGTATTCGCCCAGACTGTGACCCGCGACAAAGTCG
Organism: Acidobacteriota bacterium; assembly: GCA_003223895.1. Taxonomy (GTDB): domain Bacteria; phylum Acidobacteriota; class Terriglobia; order 20CM-2-55-15; family 20CM-2-55-15; genus 20CM-2-55-15. The sequence continues at coordinate 12,365 of QHXD01000093.1, read as the reverse complement.
GGACGGATTCCCTTCTCTTCAAGAACCCGAAACAGCGCAATTGAAGTAGCCAGGATCGCAGGCTGCGTGTTTTGGGTGAGTTTCAGATCTTCCTCAGGTCCATCGAAGCACAATGCGGAAATCGAAAAATCCAGAGCAGCGTCAGCCTGGTGAAAAAGCTCACGGGCAACAGGAAACTTCTCAGCTATGTCTCGGCCCATGCCCGGGTACTGAGCTCCCTGGCCTGGAAATACGAATGCGATTTTCATACCGGGGAGGAAAGGGGGGACACACAAGAAGCGAAGATCCTGAGGCGCCTGTATTCAGCCGCGGAGCGGCGATAGAGTGTAGCCCCGGGCGTAAGCCCGGGGTAGATGTCGTTTTGGAACTCAGCCCCGGAGGGGCGAAAGATTCCGAAAGATTCTTTCGCCCCTCCGGGGCTGAGGTCGCCTTCGAAAGAAAACCCCGGGCTCGCGCCCGGGGCTACACTCTGTCGCCGCTCCGCGGCTAGCCATGGCGTATTTTTACCCTCACCTGTTCCCATTTCCTTAAGTAACTCCTGCTGTCCTCGTGATACCCAGCTTCTTAAACTCCGACTCAATCGCTCGATTCACGTCGTGCTTGCAGAACTCCTGCGCCACCCGGATGGCATTTTTGATCGCGTTCGCATTGGAGCGGCCGTGGCAAACGATCGTGATCCCTTTGATGCCCAGCAGGGGAGCTCCGCCGTATTCGGAATAATCCAGACGGTGCCTGAATTGCCGAAAGGCATTCTGAGCGAGAATAGCGCCGATCTGTGCCGAGATCGTCTTCTGGAGTTCCTGTTTCAGCATCGAAGCGAAAGCTTCGTACAGGCCCTCGCTCAGTTTGAGCGCCACATTACCGGTAAAGCCGTCACACACGATGACGTCGACATCGCCCTTGAAAATGTCGCGTCCCTCGACATTGCCGATGAAATTGATGCGCACGCGCTTGAGCAATGTGAAAGCTTCCTTCGTCAGCTCGTTCCCCTTGGAATCCTCTTCGCCGATCGACAGCAGGCCCACGCGCGGCCGCCGGATACCGAAGATGGCTCGCGAGTAGATGTCGCCCATGATCGCGAACTGCTCGAGGTGATGTGGTTTGCAGTCGACGTTGGCACCGACGTCGAGAAGGATTGCCGGCTTGCCCTTCTGAGTGGGGAGCACGGTCGAAAGTGCTGGCCGATCCACCACGGGCAGCGTGCCCAGAATCATCTTGGCCGTCGCCATAACGGCGCCGGTGTTCCCGGCGCTGACCATTCCGGAGATGCCGGAGTCGCGCATGAGGCGTGCCGCCACGTGGACCGAAGAATCTTTTTTTCGGCGAGCCGCGTTGGCCGCAGAGTCTTCCATCGTGATGACGTCGTTCGCATTCACCACTTCGATAGGAAGGCCAGTCGTGTCGTGGTTCCGGAGCGCTTCGTCGATCCGATCCTTCTGGCCCACAAGCACGATAGAGACGGAGTACTGTGCCGCTGCCTGGACCGCGCCTTCTATTTCGACGCCCGGTCCACCTTCGCTGCCCATCGCGTCAACCGCGATTTTGATCATATTCTTGATGTCGCGCCGAATTACTCCTCGGCGGTTTCAATGACTTCCCGGTCCTTGTAGTACCCACAATGAGGGCAGGCACGATGCGGCATGCGCAACTCGTGACAGTTCGCGCACTCCGAAAAAGATCGGGCCGTCAGATGATCGTGAGCCCGGCGACGATCGCGCCGCGCCTTTGAATGTCGTCGTTTTGGATTTGGCATGTTATGAGCTCCGCTGTTCCAGCCTCCGCTTCAGTTCCAGCAATGTGTCCATGTGAGGACTGAAATCCTCCTTTGGACACTTGCAGTCGCCGGAATTCAAGTTCGTCCCGCAAGTCGGACAAAGGCCCTTGCAGTCTACTCTGCATAGCGCCTTCATCGGAAGTGCCAGCAGGATCTGCTCGTGCAGGATTTCTCCGACAGCCAGTCGCGTACCCGTGAAAAACCCGGTACGCGTTTCTTCTTCACTCAGTTCGACCTCGTCTTCATCGAACATTTGCTGGTCACGCTGCCTGAAGAAGAGATCGAAGGGCTTGCTGATTTCGCATCGCGCCGGCTCGAGACAGCGCGAACACATTTGCTCGAGCGTTACTTTCAGCGAGCCAATAATCCGAATCTCACCGCCGGCCCGGTCTGCTGAAGCGGACCAGTCGAGCAAACCGACCTGCCGGACGTTGTCAGACGCAAAGTCAACCATTCCCGGCTCGAACGAACCTTCAAACGAGATTTTCTCGCGGGCCAGGTCCTTGAGATCTACAAAATATTGAGTCATGGCCGCCCTCCTCGTCCTTCTTCTATCTTACGTGGACCCCACGGGCTAAAGCCCATGGGCTACGAGGGCTTCTGCGCGGTCGGAGGCGGTAGCGTCACTCCCAGCCTCTTCATCGCCTCGTCCACCTCCTGGCGGAAGGGGGAATCCGGGAATTCGGTAGCGAGTTTCTGATAGTAGTCCTTGGCCTGATCGAGTTGGTTGTTCGCTTCATAGAGAACAGCCAATTCGTATGCCGCTGCAGCCTTGGAGTAGCCGCCACTTTCGTAGAGCTGCTTGTACAGTTCGATGGCCTTCTGAGACTCTCCGTGTTTCCTCTGGATCGCCGCCAGTGCAAACTGGGCCACACCTTTGATACTCGCGTCTCCACGCTGTATGACTTCCTGAAGATTTTGAACGGCCTTCGCCGTCTCTCCAAGGCCCTCCTGACTCAGCGCGAGGTAATATTGCGCGATGATACCGACGGGCAGGGAACGGTAGCTGTCGATCGTCTTCTGTGCCTCGACGATCGTCTTCTCATAGCGCTCTTTGTCGTTCTTGATGTTGGTAGTGTCGCCATAAACAGCGATAGCGGCCGATAATTGAGTCTGAGCGCTTGCATTTCGGCTCGATGCGTAAATATTCCAACCAATGAAGGCGATGGCGAGCACCACCAGAACTGCGGCACCGGTAACGATTTCCTTCTGCCGGCCGTAAACGAAATCCGTAAATCTTCGTAATGATGTCGTGATCTCGTCCTTCTCTTTAAGCTGATGACGAGTCATTTTCGTGCGCGCCACTGGTTACCTCCGGGATACACTCTAGAAACCACTTAGTTTAGTTCACGGGGCAAGGTCTTGACAAGGGCTAGCTCAGCGTAGACACCCCCAAGGGCGAGGAGTTCCTTGTGCGCACCCTTCTCCACAATCCTTCCATCCTTAAGCACGAAGATCACATCGGCGTTTCGGATGGTGGCCAGCCGATGGGTGATGATGATGCACGTTCGTCCGGCCATTAGACGCTGGAGGGCGTCGAGGACCACGGCTTCCGAGCCGGTGTCGAGGCCCGAAGTGGGTTCATCGAGAATCAGAATCGGCGCGTCGCGAATAATAGCGCGTGCAATACCGATTCTCTGGCGCTGGCCGCCCGATAGCGTGACACCGCGCTCACCGATCATCGAATCGTAACCGTCCGGCATTCCCTCAATGAACTCATGCGCGTTTGCCAGGCGCGCGGCCTTGGCAATCTCCTCGCGGGTAGCGCCAGGTCTGCCGTAAACGATGTTCTGCCAAACAGGGGCACGGAAAAGCAGCGTCTCCTGAAGGACGAACCCAATCTGCCGCCTCAACGACTTCAATCTGAAAGTCCGCACGTCCTCGCCGTCAATGCGGATTGTCCCGGAGTCCACTTCATAAAAGCGTGGGATCAGGCTGATGATTGTCGTCTTGCCGGCTCCCGTCGGTCCGACGAATGCGGCCACCTGCCCCGGGTCAATTTGAAAGCTGACATTTTTCAGAATCATCCGGTCGGGCGAGTAGCCGAAGCTGACGTTCTCAAATTCAATCCTGCCTTTGAAGTCCGGCGCTTTCCGTGGCTTTTCACGGTCCGGACTTTTGACCTCGACATCCATAACTTCCTGTATTCGCTCGAAGGCAATAGCCGGCTTTGAAAAGCTGTCGGGCACTCTCGACAACCCTTTGATCGGCGAATACATCTTTCCCAGATAGGCCAGAAACAGAAGGAGATCACCCGGCGTGAGAGTACCGGCCAGGACCAGCCGGGAGCCATACCAGAGAACCAGTGCCGTGCCGGTCGCGGTGATGAGTTGCACGCCCGGCGAGAGTCCCGCCTTCAGTGCCCGGGCACGCAAGGCCAGTTCCACGCTTTCCATGCTCACTTCCGTGAAGCGGCGGTTCTCGTATTTCTCGCGCGCGAACGCTTTGACGACGCGGATCGAGGAGAAAACCTCCTGTATGTTCGATATAATTTCGCTCTCCTTTTTTCGGACCGCCCGCGAAGCTCTCTTGATCCGCGGCGTGTATTTATAGATGAAAAGAAAAAGGAATGGCGCAACCGCCAGCGCAATGAGTGTGAATCTCCAGTTCAGGTAGGACATTACGGCGATCATTCCAGTCAGCGTCAGCACGTCGACGATGGCGTCCATCAGCGATGAGGTAATGAAGCTCTGGACCGTATCGATGTCATTGGTGACGCGGCTGATCAGATCGCCGGTCTTGCTTTGATCGTGAAAGGACAACGACAGGCGTTGAATGTGGTTATAAAGGGTGCTTCTGAGGTCGTGCATCACCCACTGGCCGACACTCGTCGTCGTAACGCTCTGAACGTAGGAACAGACCGCTCCCAATGTTGCAATCGCCACCACGGCGAGGGCGGTCAAATTCAGCACGGCGAGCTTGTTCGTTCCACCGGCAAGGCTGAACCATTCCGCCATCCAGCGAGGCATTTCCTTCGACTCGATGACGTAATCGATGACGATCTTCAGCGGCAACGGCTGTAACAGATCTGTAAGGCCTGAACCCAGAACTGCAAGCAGCGCAAAGCTAAGCGTTTTCCAGTGCGGAAACAGGAGCCGGACGAGGCTGATCTGCCTTGTCTGTTGGGGTTTACCGGTTGTCTCTTCCCTATACACGTGTCCTGATGGTAATGGGTAGGAGCGTATCTGTCTATTATGGGCTATGTAGAAACCCGCGCTGACAATGAATTGATCGAACGGTGTCTTGCCGGGGACGAGACTTCCTGGACCGACCTTATAAGCCGATACCAACGGCTTGTATACTCGGTCGCGCATACCTTGTGCTCGCAACCGGAAGACGTATCCGACGTTTTCCAGCAGGTCTGGCTCGAGTTGTACCAGCATCTGTCGGAATTGCGTAATGCCGAAGCGCTCCCTGCCTGGCTGATCACTGTTACCCGCCGCCGGTCCTACGCTCTTATCCGGTCCAGGCGTTATTCCGAACAACTGGATGAAGACCTGCCCGATGTCTCACAAAGGTTGACGCGCATCGAGTACGAGCATTCGCTTGAAAGGGTGCTGGCACAGTTGCCCGAGCGTTGCCGGCGCCTGATCCACCTTTTATATTTCACCGTGGACGAACCGAGCTATGCTGAAATCTCAAGGGAATTGGGGATGCCCGTTTCGAGCATCGGTCCGAATCGGGCACGTTGTTTGGAAAGGCTCAAGAAATTGCTTCTCTGAGGACTCATGTCATCTGAAAGGTCGCCGGACGATCGTGAACGAGCGTTCGATGAGATCTGGGAAAAGATTCGAAGCGCCAAACACTACGCGGGCCAGCCCAGGAACGAGCAGTCCGCACAGAGTGTTTCGCTGGCAAGGACCGCCCTTCAAACAGCCATGCATTCCGGTGATGAGTCCTTGTTATTGGAAGCCTGGCGGATGATGGCGTACACGCTGATGGCCGACGAGCAATACCAGGAGGCTGTCCCGTTTTACGAACAGAGTATTCAGCATTTCGAGCAAATCGGCGATTCTAATCAGGCCGCGCGTTCTCGAATCGGCTATGTCCTGGCGTTAACACATTCGGGACGCTATCAGGAAGCGATTGAAGCGGGAGTTCTCGCCGAGAGGTGGTTTCAGGAAAACGGCGACGAGAGCAGCTTCGCGAGAGTCTGCGCGAATCTTGGGAATGTCTATCGCCGGCTGGACGATAATGTTCAGGCCTACCAATATTATCTGCTGGCCGCGGACATCTTCACGAAATTCGGGGACAAGCCGGCGCTGGCTCAACTGTATGTGAATATCGGCAATACCCTGTCGCAAATCGACCGTTTCGCCGAAGCCGACGAAATGTACGAACGTTCGCGGGCGATGAGCGAGGAACTCGGACTGGACGAAGTATTCGTGCAGGCCAGCTACAATCAGGCTTACCTCTATTATTTACGCGGCCGGTACAGCGAGGCCCTTCAATCCTTCAGCAAACTTCGCCAGCGGTACGAAGTCTCGGGAAGCCGGCGCTTTTATGCCCTGTGCGACCTCGACGAGGCAGAGATCTACGTCCAGCTCAACCTGTCCAAAGACGCGGCCGCGCTCGCCATGCGCGCCGCCGACCAGTTCGGGGCGCTGGGCTTCAAGTACGAACAGGCGAAAGCGATTGTTTTCTTCGGCGTGGCCATGATGCAGTTGCGTCACTTCGCGGAGGCGCTCGACCTGTTTCGCGACGCGCAGAAGATATTTGAGCAGGAAGGCAACAGCTACTGGATCGGCCTGCTGGATTTGTATCGCGCCGAGGTTCATTTTTCTCTGCAGCGTCTTTGGGAAGCACAAGCTCTGGCAAGCCAGGCCAAGGCAACGTTCGAGCAACTCGAAATACCATCGAAGAGGATCTTCAGCCTGGTCCTTCTCGGCCGCGTTGCCCTGGCTCTCAACGACCTTGCAGCGGCAGAAGCGTCGACCGGCGAGATTGACGCGTTGATCAAAGTTACGAAAATGCCGCTCGTACTCTTTCCTCATCACCTGCTGTGTGCGCAGATTGCGGAGCGGATGCGGAACTGGGACGACGCCGAGTGGCATTACCATCAGGCCGCAAGGGAACTGGAAGTGCATCAGGCACGGCTTCACCACGACGACCTGCGCGTGACATTTTTCAGCGGCCGCAATCAGGCCTATGACGCGCTTGTCCGCCTTTCTCTCGATCGTAAGGAACCTGGAGAAGCACTCGAATCCGCCTATGCCTGGTGCGAGCAAGCGCGGTCGCGCGGCTTGATCGAGCTGCTGTCGCACTATGCCCCTTCGAGTAAAGGACCTGTCGAGAAGACGCTGCTGTCGAAGATCGGCCGATTGCGGGAAGAATTGAATATCCACTATGCCCGCGCACATCCTGAGACACGTCCCATTTCCACTCAGGCCGATTTTGAGACCATAACGCTCAAGGAGCAGGAGCTGGCGAGAAGTCTACGCGAGATTTCGGATGTCGATCCGGAGTATGCCTCGCTGCACCAGGTCTCCATTGCGACGATTGACTCCGTACGCGCAGCACTTCCCGAGCGAACGACATTGGTCGAGTACTTCATTACGGGTGACGAGGTGCTGGCTTTCCTTGTGTCGCGGAGAGAGGCCAAAGTCGTGCGGCGTCTGTGTCCGCCAAGCCGCGTTCTCGGCCTGCAGGAACGTCTTGGATTCCAGCTCGAAAAGTTCATGCTGGGCCGTGAGTACGTGTCGACGCACGCCACGCAGATTCTCGACTCCACTCGACGTCATTTGCAGGACCTGTATCGTCACCTGATGGCGCCGTTCATGGCTGAAATACGCACCCCGCACATCGCCCTGGTACCACACGGCACGCTGCATTTTCTGCCATTCCATGCCTTCTATGATGGAGAGAAATATCTCATCGACGAATATGAAATCTCCTACGCCCCAAGTGCTTCGGTTCTGAAGTATTGTCTGGAAAAACCGGACATTTCGGCGCCGTCTCCCCTGTTAGTCGGCGTTGCCGACGAGATGGCGCCGCTGGTAGGAGAGGAGATCACCAGATTAAGCCGTCTCTTTCCGAGCGCGCGAGTTCTCCGTGACGATGGAGCCACTCGCGAGGCATTCGTGGAAGAGAGCAGGATTTCGTCGTTTCTCCACATCGCCACGCACGCGATCTTTCGGCAGGACAACCCGATGTTTTCCAGTTTCAAGCTGGCGGACGGCTGGTTCACCGCCTTCGACCTCTTTTCGATGACCTGCCAAACCAATCTCGTCACCTTGAGTGGATGCCAGTCCGGAATGAGCGAAGTCACCGGTAGCGACGACCTTCTGGGACTGATGCGGGGATTCCTGTATGCCGGCGCCCGGTCCTTATTATTGAGTTTGTGGAATGTGAATGATGAATCGACGACTGAACTAATGGCCCGTTTCTACCTGGAATGGCAGAAAGGTGCCACAAAATCAACGGCTTTGCGGTCCGCCATGCTTGCTGTCCGACAGGAGCACCCGAATCCGTTCTACTGGGCTCCTTTTCTGCTCGTGGGTAACCCGTAACAATCTTTTTTTGAACCGGCCGTATTTTTGGCATCTCCCTCCTGCACTTTTACCGCAGGAGGCACTTCCCCGATGCATTTAAGGACGGAAACAGCCCTGGATTTCCTCGAGGGACGGATGGAGCCGGGCGAAGAAACTTTTTGGAAAGAACACCTTCAAAGCTGCAAAAGCTGCAAACATGAAATTACCGTCTGGCAGCAGCTTGGAATCGATATGAAGCGGTTCCACTTGAAGAGTGCACCAGACGAAGACCTGAAAAGAGCCATTCGCATCTTTCCCAGGCTGTCGGAGCGAGTGCAACCGGCGCTGCGGCACCTGTTGGCCACTATCATGTTCGACAGCTTCCGCGAGCCTGCTTTCGCCGGTTCCCGCGGAGCAGCGGGCGCGGCCCGGCAAATGGTCTTGCGCGCGGAAGAGTTCGACATTCATATCAAGATCTGGGGCGAACGAGACCATCGTCAGATGCTGGGACAGCTGCTTCCACGGGGCGAAACTTTTGTGCGTGCAGCCAGGTTTCACCTGCTGCGCAATGGTGAAAGGTTGGAGACAACCGGGGTGGACGACGTCGGAGAGTTTCATTTCACCGAAGTGCCCGATGGAGACTTAAGTTTGCAAATCGATCTTCCCAATCTCACCGTGATCGGTGCTCTGAACGTACGAGAGGTTCTGTAGTTTTTGGGATATTATGAGGTGGAAATGACAGGACGTCGGCTCCTTTGCAGTTTTCTGGTCACTGCTATCCTTCTTGTGACCTTCCCGGCGGCAGAAGCAAATGCCGCGGGCTCAATACCAGTCATCGTCAAGCTGACATCGAGTTCCGGCCTGCTGCGGGTTCTGAACCTGCTGGACGGAGCCGTCGTCGATCAAATACCCGGCAGTAACGTGTTTCTCGTGAATGTGCCGAGCCTTCTGTCGATTCAATCGCTGCTAACGCTCCCGGCGGGTTTATTGCAGTTCCTGGGTATCGATTGGCTGGAAATCAATACTGGCGTCGCGCTCCCAAAGGTGGGACAGGTTGGAGTCATTACTGTAGGTATCAACAACACTGCGGACTGGTACAAGAATCAGCCGGCAATGCAGTTGATCCGCTCCAACGAGGCGAAGGCATACTCGACCGGCCGCAGCGTGGTAGTTGCCGATATCAACTCACAAGTGGACTACGGGCATCCTGCGCTTCGAGGTCATCTGACCGGCGGCTACGACTTCGTTGCCACGCGGCCAGGCGGTTCTGGCTCGCTCAACCAGGCGGAGACGGGATTCCTGGATCAGGCAGAGACCGGATTCCTGGATCAAGACGCTTCATTCCTGCAGCAGGCGGAGACCGGATTCCTGGATACTTCGATGCTGCCTCTGGCAAGCGCCAATCCGGCTTATAGCCACGGCACCCTCTGTGCGGGAATCATCGCCGCTATGGCTCCTGATTCCATGATCATGCCGCTGCGGGCTTTTGATGATCAGGGCCGGGCCGATCTTTTCATTCTTGCAAAGGCCATCCGCTACGCCGCGGACAACGGCGCGAACGTCATCAACATGAGCTTCGGCGCGCTTGACCAATCCAAGGCGCTGAAGAATTCGACTGATTACGCACGGGGCAAGGGCGTGATTCTCGTTGCCTCCGCCGGGAATAACAATACGTCGACGCCTCAATATCCGGCGGCCCTGGCCGGCGTGCTGACCGTCGCAGCGACAAACTTGACCGACGTCAAAGCTTCTTTCTCAAACTACGGAAACTATGTATTCGTGGACGGGCCCGGAGTACGAATTATCTCCGCCTATCCTGGTGGTCTTTACGCCATAGTTTCAGGAACCTCCTTCAGCGGTCCGGAGGTCGCGGCAACGGCGGCCCTGTTTCGCTCGATCAGGACATGGGGAATTGCAAACTCGATCTCGTCAACGGCTGTCGACATCGATAACAAGAATCCAGATTACGTAAATAAGCTCGGGTATGGTCGTATCGACGTGCTACGAGCAGTAAATCCGAATTAACTCAACTCCGCGGATTGATGGCGTGCGGAGTTTAGGGACACCTTACTATGATGAATACCTGGACAGCCGGAGATCCCCAGTACCGTATCGCTCAACTGGAAGATCGGGCCAGGGACCAAACCCTTGCAATGGCCTGTTCTTTGATTTCTCTGATTGACCTGAGAGACCGTTATACGGGCGGCCACAGCGCTCGGGTTGCGAACTACGTACGGCACGCAGCAGTGCAGCTGTGCCTTTCCGATGACGAAACCGAGAACGTTGTGCTTGCAGCGTCGCTTCACGACATCGGAAAGATCGGTGTGCCGGACCAAATCCTTCTCGAACCGGGAAAACTCACCGAAGAGGAATTCAGTTGGATCCGAAAACATCCGGAATGGGGATGGATGGCCGTGCGCAATGTCGACGGATTCCACCAGGCCGCATTGCTCATTCTTCACCACCACGAACGTGTCGACGGAAAGGGCTATCCCAGCCGTCTCCGAGGCGCCGAAATCCCGCTGGGCTCGCGCCTCATCGCCGTCGCCGATTCCTTCGACGCATTGACAACCAACCGTCCTTATCGGTCCGCACGCACGTGCCAGGAGGCTTTCAGTGAGCTCCAGCGCTGCGCCGGCACACAATTCGATCCCTACGTCGTTGAGGCGTTCTGGGCTTCGATCGAACACAGTTTAGGCGAAACGCTGCTGGCTCGAACCGCCTGATTCGGGGACAGACGTATAAATCACCTAATTAGCGTCAAAGTCATCTCACTCGCTAATTAGGTGATTTATACGTCTGTCCCCGAATTAGGCCGTAGTAGACTGCGGCTTGTGATGCGAAGACTGGCTTGCGTAATTGTGGCTTGCTGGGCATTCGGTTGCCAGAGGCAGGTAAATACCCCGGTGCAATCCTCCGAAAACTGGACCAGGTTCGTGGCGGATTTTGAGGAGTCGTACTTCAAGGCGAATCCGTCGTTCGCTGTTTATCAGGGAAGGCACGAGTTCGACGGGAAATTGCCGGACTGGACCGCCGATGGAATCAAGAAATGGGTAGCCGAACTGCGGACGTGGCGCGACAAGGCTGCCGCATTCGATGCATCCTCTCTCGACGACAAACAGAAGTTTGAACGTTGAGGCTCTCCGACAGGCGTGCGCCGAATACGCGCCGGGAAAGACGATTCTCGAATGCATCAATAAAGCCAGCGCGATGAAACCCGACGGTGGAACAGTCGAAGCCGCACGACGCCAGCTTGATGAGCTGAAGGCATTCGTGGCCGAGAGACAAATAGTGACGATTCCCGGCCCGGAACAAGCTCGCGTCATGGAATCACCGCCATACCAGCGGTACAACTTCGCATATATCGACATTCCGGGGCCGTATGAAGGGATTGCCCTCAATTTACTATGTGGCTCCCCCGGATCCTTCCTGGTCGAAAGCAGAACAATTGGCATACATCCCGGGGCGGTCGGACCTGCTCTTCACGTCCGTGCACGAAGTGTGGCCGGGACACTTTCTGCAGTTCCTGCATTCCAACCGGTCGCAATCGAAGTTTGGACAGATCTTTGTCGGTTATGCATTTGCCGAGGGCTGGGCGCACTACGCCGAAGAGATGATGTCGGAGGCTGGGCTGGGTAGTGGCGATCCTGAAACGCACATCGGACAAGTGCAGAATGCTCTCCTCCGAAATGCCCGTTACCTCTCGGCCATCGGACTTCACGCAAGAGGGATGACCACGAAGGCATCCGAAAAACTGTTCCTCGAGGAAACCTACCAGGATGCCGCCACCGCGCGCCAGCAGGCCGCCCGCGGCACGTTCGATCCTGCCTATCTCAATTACACGCTCGGGAAGCTGATGATCCGCAAACTCCGTGACGACTGGACCGCTTCCCGCGGCGGCAAAGCCGCCTGGAAGCAGTTCAGGCCCGCCCGTTCCTCTCGTCCGAAAGGCAATGATGGGGGCCAATGCCGGATCGTTGTTCTGAATCAGGTTGAGGGTGAGAAAAAGAATTAGCCGCGAATTACGCGGATTACGCGAATGGGCGCATCAAGGATTCTTTGATGCGCCCATTCGCGTAATCCGCGTAATTCGCGGCTAATTCTTTTCTCACCCTCAGTTT
>QHXD01000258.1 GCA_003223895.1 Acidobacteriota bacterium | reverse complement strand
GCGGCCTCCACGCCCTGGGGCGCGAACGTCGTGCAGGGTTGCGGAATACCGGGGCCGCAAGACCCGGGGGGCAAAACGCCCTTCGCAATAGGGGTGAAGGAAGACAAAGCGCCGGAATATGCAGCCGAGCCATTGTTTGGAGGAAGGGCGTTGAGCAGAAACGCGAGATTGTCGATCAGTGTGTAGTAAGTTCCAAATCCGGCGCGGATCGCTGTCTTTCCTTTTCCGAACGGATCCCACGCCAAAGCCACCCTGGGGCTGAACAAGCGCCTGGCGTTATTTTTCGTATAGACGGAATTCCCGACGAGCGGATCGGTAACAAGCAGACCCTGAGCGTCGGTGACGTAGTTGGCAGCCCGGCCGTACGCCTCATTCCAGCCGGTCGAGAACTCGTGCCGAATGCCGGCGCGGACCGTCAGGTTGCGTCGAAGGCGTATCGAGTCTTCGGCGTACCACGCCCCGAACAAACTTCTCCATCCCAGTTCGGTTGCGGTGGGCACTACCTGGAAGTTGCTGGTGGTTCCCTGCAGAAAGGTGGTCAAACTCGTAAAAGTCGCTTGCCCGAGCCTGCGCGAGGCGATGTTTTCGTTGTCCTGCATGCGTTGAAACCAGACGCCGAGACTGATTTGGTGAGTCCCACGGCTGATCTGCAGTCCGTCTGCATATGTGAAGAGATTTCGGCGATTTCGAGATCCGGCCGCATTGTTCGGGCCTGCCGAAGTTATAGCTGCCGCGCCCGTGCTGGTAGCGGCGCCTCCGATAATGATTCCTCCCGGCCCGGCCCCGGTCACAAAGTCGGTACTTGCGGGAAATGTAGAGAACGCAAACGAATCAAGACCAAATGCCGAACGCGAGAATCCGGCACTGGCTATATTGACGACCCGCGGGGAGAAGATATGCGTGTGCCGGATGCTCGCCACTTGAGCCCGCAGCGTCGTAAACGAACCGAATAACGGGTCCGCTAAAGGCGTGAGGTTATCCCCGTCGTCGATCGTATAGGCGACCGAGAGAGAGTCCTGATCCCGGACGTTGTAGTCGCCCCGCACGGTACCGAAATCTTCATTGATCGACTGTTTCGGAGAATTGTAGGAGAGCGCTGCCCCGGTCGGTATTCCGTTCACCAGCAGTTCCGGGCCATTTGGCTGCGGCCAGAACGACATATAGCCCAACATCTCCGGCCTTAGACCCGTCACCGGGGCATATACGCCGGTTGTCGGATTTGGCAGGAGCCCTTGCCTTGCCTGTTGATTCGGCACGACGGTGACGTTGCTCACGCCCAATCGGTGCCGAAAGCCTTCGTAATTACCGAATAAGAAGAGCCGGTCTTTCTTGAGAGGTCCGCCCGCAGCCGCTCCGAATTGATTCCTTCTGAACGGAGCAACATCTCCTTGATCGAAGAAATTCCGCGCGTCGAGCGCGCTGTTGCGGAGAAACTCGAAAACTGATCCGTGAAATTGATTGGTTCCCGACTGGGTCACAATGCTGACCTGGGCCCCGGCGCGTTTGCCGTATTCAGCCGAGTAGGTTCCGGTCATTACGTTGAATTCGCGGACCGCGTCAATTCCCAGTAAATCTCCACTAACGCCTCCGGGCGTCACGGAGAGCTGGCTCGATCCGGTGTACTCGATTCCGTTCAGCAGGAACATATTTTCCAGCGGACGCCGCCCTCCGACAGAGAAAGTGTTCCCGTTGCTGGTGCTGGTGTTGGGGCTCTTCAGTGAGTAGTTGATCGAGCCGGGATTGAGCGTAATGAGATTGTCGAAACTGCGGCCGTTCAGCGGCAGTTCCTTCACTTGCCGCTCGTTCACGAGTCCTGAGACTGACGCTGTAGTCGTATCGATCAGGGGAGCGTCGGCAGAAACGGTAACCTCCTGGGTCACATTGCCGACTTCCAGCCGCAAATTCACCACCGCTTCCTGACCTACCGACAGATTGATACCGGTCCGGACTGCCGATTTGAAGCCTGCCCGTTCGGCTCGAACTTCGTGCGATCCCACCGGCAGTGAAAGGACACTGAAGTTTCCCGTTTCATCCGTCGTCACACTTCGAGTCGCGCCGGTTTCCAGGCTCTTTACGGTGACATTTGCACCACCCACCGCTGCGCCGGAGGCGTCTTCCACTCTTCCGGAAATGGCGGCGGTCACCTGCGCCGGCGCGCACTCCGAACTCACCACAAGAGCTAAAACTACAGCGAGGACTACCATCGCACCCACGCGATGCTTACTCATACGAACTCCTATTGGATTGCGTGTGAGTATACATGGAAAAATGGGGGCGCAAAAAATAGGGTAAATAGGGCTACGGCCTCATTTTTCGTTTATCCTGTTTTTATGGGCGAGGCGAAGCTTCCGAGTAGTGTGAGCCTTCCGTTTCTCGAGGCTCTGTATGAGGACTATCTCCGCGATCCGGAATCGGTTTCCCCGGACTGGCGCCGTTACTTCCAGGGTCTGTCGGAAGGCAATGGCTTTTCGAAGAACCAGACTCTTTTCCCTACCTTCAAGGCGTCGAGTCTTTTCAATCCACCAGGTGCTGGAGGAAACGGTGCTGCGGCGGAAGAGGCCACGGGCGCGATTCTCCAGGAACGTGTCGATCAACTCATTCGAAACTACCGCGTTCGCGGCCACATGACCGCACGGCTCGATCCCCTGGATATTCCCCGCCCTGCCCCGCCAGAACTCGATTCCGAATTCTACGGATTCACCGAAGCCGACATGGATCGCCGCTTCGCCTGTGAAGCGATGTGCGCCGGCGGCACGCTCCCGCTGCGCGAAGTCATCGAACGCCTGCGCAATACGTATTGCCGTTCCATCGGCGTGCAGTTCATGCACATCGATGACAGCTTCGTCCGGCACTGGCTCCAGGAACGGATGGAGAGTTCGAACAATCGTCTGAGCCTGAGCCGCGAAGAACAGATTCGAATTCTTACCAGGTTGACCGACGCGGTCATCTTCGAAGAGTTCATCCGGAAGAAGTTCATCGGCGCCAAGAGCTTTTCGCTCGAAGGCGCCGAGAGCCTGATTCCGTTGCTCGATCTTGCCATCGAAAGGGCCGGCGAACAGCAGATCGATGAAATCGTCCTCGCCATGGCGCACCGCGGACGCTTAAACGTGCTCGCCAACATCATGGCGAAGAGCCCGCGGCAGATTTTCCGCGAGTTTGCGGACCTCGATCCGGATCTCTATGTCGGGCGCGGCGACGTGAAGTATCACCTCGGATACAGCAGCGACTGGGAAACGATGGCGGGGCGGAAGATTCACCTCTCGCTTTGCTTCAATCCAAGTCATCTCGAATTTGTGAATCCCGTTGCGCTGGGACGCATGCGCGCGAAGCAGGATCGTGCCGGAGATACGGAGCGGAAGCAAGGCATGACGGTCCTGATTCACGGAGACGCGGCCTTCGCCGGCGAAGGGGTGATTCAGGAAACGCTGAATTTAAGCCAGCTCACCGGATACACCATCGGCGGAACGCTGCATATCGTCATCAACAACCAGATCGGCTTTACGACCTCGCCGTCGGATGCCTATTCCAGTATCTATGCAACCGATGTCGCCAAGATGCTGCAGATCCCGATCTTCCATGTGAACGGTGAGGATCCCGAAGCCGTTGCTCAGGTGATTCGACTCGCCATGGATTTCCGCCGTGCTTTCAAGCGTGATGTGGTGATCGACATGTATTCCTACCGCCGGCTCGGTCACAACGAAGGCGACGAGCCTTTCTTTACGCAACCGGTAATGTATCGCGCGATCAAGGAACGCAAACCGGTTCGTGAAGGATATCTGGATCACCTGTTGAGGCTTGGGGGCGTTACTCGCAAGGAGGCCGATGAGATTGCCGCCCAACGCCAGCAGTTGCTCGAACGCGAACTGTCGCAAGTGAAGAGTGAAAGTTACAGGGTGCCATCGGAAACGCCTCGCGGCATCTGGAGCGGTTATGTTGGGGGCAGGGACCGGGATATCGAAGAAGTCGATACCAGCGTCGATCGCGACAGGTTGGTGACGCTGCTCGCGACACTGACGACTTTTCCCGAAGATTTTCATCCGCATCCAAAAATCGAATCGGGAATGCAGCTGCGACGCCAAATGGCACGCGGCGAACGGCCGTTGGACTGGTCTGCGGGGGAAGCGCTCGCATTTGCGACACTCGCGACCGAAGGGACGCGCGTGCGCCTGTCCGGCCAGGATTCCGAACGCGGTACTTTCAGCCATCGTCACGCCGTGCTCCACGACATCGATACCGGCAAGACCTATCCACTGTTTCAGAATCTTTCGGCCGACCAGGCTCCGGTCGAGATCTACAACAGTCCTCTATCCGAGACCGGCGTTCTCGGTTTCGAATACGGCTACAGCCTGGATCGTCCCGACGGTCTCGTTGCATGGGAGGCGCAGTACGGCGATTTCTGGAACGCCGGCCAGGTGATCGTGGATCAATTCATCGCCGCTGCCGAAGACAAGTGGCGGCGGCTGAGTGGTATCGTGCTCCTTCTCCCGCATGGTTTCGAAGGGGCTGGGCCGGAACATTCCAGCGCCCGCCTGGAACGCTTTCTCGGGCTCGCCGCCGAGGACAATATCCAGGTCGTTCAACCCACTACGCCGGCACAACTCTTCCATTGCCTGCGGCGGCAAGTGCTGCGACGCTGGCGGAAGCCCCTCATCTTGATGACGCCCAAAAGCCTGTTACGTCACCCGCGCGTCGTTTCCAGCCTCGACGATTTTACCGCCGGGCGCTTCGAACGAATTCTGCCAGATACGATTCAGGACCGAAAGGGCGAGGTCAGCCGCGTCTTGATATGCAGCGGCAAGATTTATTTCGAGCTCGAGCGCGAGCGGGAGCGTCTGCAGCGGCAAGACGTGGCGATTCTCCGGCTCGAGCAGCTCTATCCGCTCGCCGACGAAACGCTCGTGGCCGCTCTAAAACCGTATCGTGAAGGCACCCCTATTTTCTGGGTCCAGGAAGAGCCGGGGAATATGGGCGCGTGGTTCTTTCTGAAGATCCGATACTTCGAGAGATTGTTTGGAAAGCTGCCTCTGCGGGGGATCACTCGGCCGCCTTCAGCGAGTCCCGCAACCGGGTCTCACAGCAGTCACAAGAAAGAACAGGAAAAGTTGATCGCGGCAGCATTCGCGTAATACGTTTACGACTATGCCTGTAGAACTCGTTGTTCCATCGGTTGGCGAATCGATATCGGAAGTGGAAATCGGAGACTGGTTGAAGTCGGAAGGCGAACCCGTCGAGCAGGACGAGCCTGTCGTGGTGATCGAAACGGAAAAAGCCAGTGTCGAATTGCCCGCTCCCACGGCCGGTACCATTACGTCGATGCTGAAGCACAAAGGAGAGAAAGCTGCCGTCGGCGACGTCATCGGCTACATGGAGCCCGGCGGCAGGAGTGCCAAGCCCAAGCCCTCTTCCTCCGGGAAAGGGC